>JBBIUJ010000238.1:0-6714 GCA_037440345.1 Prolixibacter sp. | reverse complement strand
TCATGAAATTATCAGGGCAAATGTAATGATATTTTATGAGAATATCAATGCAAATATGGTCATAATTTATTAGAAAGTCAAGGCAAATATAGCCATAAAACATGATAAAGTCAAGGCAAATATTTTATGGCTGCAATTAGTGACTGTTCCCAACATTGATCCTTTGCATTGAAATTGTATCTTTTGTCCTGGTTCAACTTTCTCTGATTAGGATAGTCAGGTTCTCTATCTTACAGATTTATTTCTTTAAATTTGAAGTTCAATTTCTCAATGGACCAAATCTTACAAAAATGAAACGAGCTATAAGAATTGCATCTCCGACAGGTGAATAATTATAAGCGAGTTCCATCTGACAATTAATAACAAAATTTCAAACAGATGAAACGAGTCACCAAGTTTATTATTCTGATCATCGTGGCAATGATCGCCATTTACACCCAGATGCCCGTTATAGCATTCGGCTTCCAGGGATTCCCGGCGCTGATTGGTGGACTTACTTTGCTATGGGTCTTCCTGAACCTCCGCATGGTCCCTCAGGTTAACAACGAGATGCAGGCATTGCAACTGTTGACAAAGATGGCTGTCCCCAAATGGATTTTCATTGCCCTGCTCTGCTACATGACAGTTGTACCTGCTGTAACCTCCTGGTCGCTATTCCGGTGGAACGATTACCGTGGAATGATTGGCAATGTTGAGATTGGCGAAAACCTCTCCAATCACATGGCGCCCATCTCTATCAACAAAATACGCGTGGTGGATGAATCCCTGGCCAATCTTTTGGGAGATAAGGTACTGGGGGCCCAGCCTGCATTGGGTAGTCAGGTACAGCTCGGGAAATTCATCATTCAGAAAGTTCGCAATGATCTTTATTGGGTAGCGCCATTGCTTCATTCGGGTTTCTTTAAATGGAACAAAAACAGCGAAGGCACCAATGGCTATGTGATGGTCAACGCCTGTAACGAGCGGGATGTCAAACTGGTACAGGAGGTGAACGGCCATAAGGCAATGATCAAGTACCAGCCCGAAGCCTACTTTGGCGATTATCTGGAAAGACATCTCTATTTCAATGGCTATTTCAATACCGGCCTGACGGATTACACTTTTGAGATAGACGATGATGGCGTTCCCTATTGGGTGGTTACCAAATACAAAAAAACGATCGGGTTCTACGGTGACAATGCGGATGGAGTGGTAGTGATCAACACTGAAACCGGGAAATGCACGGAGTATACGATCGATCAGGCGCCGGCCTGGATAGACAGGATCCAACCCGACAGGTTCATCGAAGAACAACTCAACGACTGGGGCAATTTTGTGAAAGGGTTCTGGAATTTCTCCAACGAGAACAAACTACAGATCACCCAGGGCCTCTCCCTTGTGTATGGCGAGGACAATAAATCTTACTGGTATACCGGCCTCACATCGGTTGGTGCTGATGAAGCGACAGTTGGTTTTGTACTGGTCGACACGCGTTCTAAGAAAGCTGTCTGGTACAAACAAAGTGGGGCAACAGAACGTGCAGCCCAAAATTCAGCTATCGGGAAAGTACAGGAAAAACGCTACAGTTCCTCCCTCCCGATCCCTTACAACATCAACAACATCCCAACCTACATGATGACCCTGAAAGACAATGGCGGATTGGTCAAGATGTTTGCCATGGTCGCCATCGAGGATTATACCATTGTCGGCGTTGGCAACACGCTGGTAGAGACGCTGATGGCATACAAAAATGCCTATAATATGGCCGGGAACAAAATCAATCCGAAAAATGTGACAAAAAAGATGCTGCTGAAAACGGTGGTCAGCCGCATTCAGTCGGACATCAAAAACGGCAACAGTTTCTACTATTTTACCGTAGCCGGGATGAACAACATCTTTATAGGCTCCTCCCAGATATCGAACGAAATGCCGGTAACGATGGCCGGAGATAGTATCCAGATCAGTTTCGACAATGACACAAGTGGATTGATAGATATTTCGGCGTTTAAGAATACAAGTTTGGGGAAGAGATAGATTGAAATAGATTGAATTTTTTTCTATCCGGATTTTTCATTCATGTTAATTCAGAAACGTATGTCATTAAAAATTATCCACAACCATTGCCCTACATGCAAAACTAAAATTGGGTTACGTTTGTGGGCTGTAAACGGGGAAATCCTGCGTTGCCCTAAATGCGAAGAATTGCTGATTGACGACCCCAAAAGAAATCTGTTAGGGGCCTTGTGTTTTTTTTGCGGATTTCTTTTGATAGCCATTTTACAACATTTATATGGGGCGAATATTTTCCGCGATCTGGCTATTATTGCTATTTCAGGTTTTGCTTATGGGACGGTCAGAAAACTGGCTATCGTAAAAAAGGATCTGGTTATCAGGAATAAACAAACCAACGAGATTTCCTACATCGACCACACAGACTGGAATGAAATCCTTGAAAATACAAAAGGCAAGGAAAATATGTTTGAAATCTTGGAGAAACTATAAAACTACGATATATCACCTTAACTATTGACAATGGAAAGAAAACTTATGCATGCCGATTTGCTTGGCCTGAAACGCTGGAATACACCAACTATTTACAATGGTTGGGAGCAGATTACCCGTCACAACAGCGCCCGCGACGGGTTTAACCTGGAGCCTGTTACCGATTACATGCCGCAGATGGGGCCGATGGTGGGGTATGCCGTCACGGTAGTAATTGAACCAAGCAACCCTGAACATCCGCAAGCAAATCCGGAAGGGTGGGCACAATACCGAGCCTACATGGCCTCCGTGCCCGGACCCAAAATAGTGGTGGTCCAGGACCTGGATAAACCAACCATGTATGGCGCTTTTTGGGGAGAGGTGAACAGCAACATTCACAGGGCTTTGGGCTGCGTTGGTACGATCACAGACGGTGGTATCCGGGATACCGACGAAATGAACAACGCTGGTTTCAAGGCATTGGCACGCGGCCTGTGCGTAGGCCATGCCAACAGTTTTCCGGTTCGGTGGAACTGCCCGGTAACGGTTTTTGGCAGGGAGATATTGCCCGGACAACTGATTCATGCCGACAAGCACGGATTTTTGGTGATTCCCGATGAGGATCAGGAGAATCTGCTGGATGCGGCTATCTTCATGGATGCCAACGAATGCAATACGATGATCCAATCGGCACGAAGTTCGTGGGGCAAGAGTGCTGCAGTTGTACTCTCCGAATTCAACGAGGCGGTCAAAGCCTTTGGAAAAGCTGCCAAAGCTAAATTTGGAAAGAAGGGAGAATGGTAACGAAAATAAGGTTTTTCAATACACCCGCTGGGACCGGAGGCTTCTACTGAAGGGGTGACTCAGAGGCACCCCTTCAGTTGTTATTGCCTGATATTCCTGATCCAGGGATCCTGGTATTTTTCAAGCCACTCCCTTAATTTTAGGGTCAGCTCTTTTTCGAGTACCGGGTTTTGACCGGCAAGATTTTTCATCTGGTACGGATCCTTTTCCCGATCAAACAGCAAAACACTCCGCTGGTTTTCTTTCTGCTGGTCAATCACGAAAGTATAACGCTCTGTCCTGACACCACGCAAACCCAGGGATGCATTGGCATCCGAAATCCGCATGTACCATTGCGAGCCGGGTTTGGATCCCTTCCCGGTAGTAAGATAACCAGCCAGGTTCTCTCCATCGACAGTTTTTGGAATTGCAGATGCATATCCCATCAATCCGAGAAGTGTCGGGTAAATATCAGTCGTAGAGAGCAGAATATCGTCTGTGTGCGGCTTGATTTTCCCCGGGAACCTGATCAACAACGGAACACGCATTGACTCCTCATAGGGATTGTTTTTCGTTATTTCGTTGTGGATTCCCATGCAGTCGCCATGATCGGAGGTAAATACCACAATGGTATTATCATCCAGACCTGCATCCTGAAGAGCCTTGAGAATCCGTCCAAACTGCTCATCCACTCCTGTAATGGCAGAATAATAGTCCTTGATGTTTTTCCGGTAATGGTCGCCCCATTTGGTGCCGGCCGGCTCTATACTTGGTTTGTTGATCAATGATTCGACCGGTACATCCTTGTAAATGTCCTTGTATCGCTGAGGCACCAGGCTGTAACCCATATGCGGAGGGTTCATGGAGACCACCAGGGCAAAAGGTTTGCCTGATTCCCTGAACTTTCCCCCTTTGTTCCGGATAAAGTCTATCGCCCTGTTTGCTTCGTGCTCGGGTCCCCATTCGTCGTAATATTTAAAACTGTCACGCGGGGCATCCGTATCCCAGTACATGGGTCGGAGGTGCTGATCGTATGTACCGTATCCATGCCAGTAAGAAAAACCATGACGCCTGGATGGCGGTGTCCATTCGTTCCATTTCGGATCGCCCAGGTTGTTGCTTGTCGGGATGTAGGGTTCGTGCGGAGAATCGAGGTGCCATTTGCCGATGTAACCCAACGAATAACCCTTCTCTTTCAGAACATCCGACCAGCAGCGGGCATCAGATGGCAATTCGCATCCGAATTTCGCCGATTCGCTGGTGCAGTTGCCAATTACCTTGTTCTTTAAGGGATATAGTCCGCTGAAGAGCATGGCCCGGGTCGGCGAGCATACCGGATAATTGCTCACCGCATTTGAAAAGTAGACACTCTCCTTTTCAAAGCGGTCAAGTACAGGGGTTTTTACCTTTTCCTCTCCTAAAAAACCAAGTGTTTGTGCCCTCATCTCATCCGGGAAGACAAAGACCAGGTTAGGCGACAGGCTTTTCTGAGCGGAGGCACCGAGACAAATGCCCGTCAGCAGAGGAATAGAAGTTGCAAGAATTTTATTCATGGTTCGCTTTTTCAAAAGTCAATCATCGCTTTCATAACGCCATCCCGGTAATCCATCACCAGGTCAAAGGCCTCTTTGGTTCGGGCCAACGGGAAACGATGGGTTGGCATTTTTCCGACATCCACTTTCTTCGTTTCCAGTAATTCAAGGGTCTCTTCCACCGTGTGATTCTGCCTCCTCACATTCTGGATGCAGATCTCCTTGTGCCGCATTTGGTCGACGGGGAAACTCCATTGGTCAAATTCAGGGATTCCGATCAGCATCAGTTTCCCTCCGGGTTTTAACAAATCTATGGCCTGATCGACCGCCTCCTGCTTGCCGCAACATTCAAAAACCGCGTCGAGCAGCAACGGTTCTTTTGCTTTTATCTCTTTTACAATATCCTCTTTACCGGGATTTCCGGTATATACAGCTCCTCCCTCTTGGGCAATCCGAAGCCGTTCATCCACCAGGTCCGTCACAAAAATGTTTGTAGCGCCTTTAACCTTGGCCGACAAAAGGACGCTCATCCCGATAGGGCCGAACCCCAAAATCCCAATGGAAGCATTTTTAAGTGGAATAGATTGATTAACAGCATACAAACCTATGGCCAGCGGTTCGCTGATCGCAGCTTCGGTATAGGAGATGCTGCCGGTAATCGGGAAGCAACTGTTTTCGGGCATCACAATGTATTCGGCCAAACAGCCATCGGCCTGACCGGGACAACCCAGGAAACGGAGTTTTCGGCAGGTATGCGGTCGGCCAACTTTACATTGGTCACATTCACCGCAAGGCATGGCCGGTTCGATGGCGATCCTGTCGCCGGGTTTGACCCTCGTTACGGAAGATCCGGTTTCGACCACCTCTCCTGCCCCTTCATGTCCTACCGGGAAAGGATATTGCACTACCTGGCTGCCTATTTTCCCATTGGCATAGTAATGGACATCCGACCCGCAGACGCCAACTACTTTCATTTTTATCAGGACATCCGAATTTTTACTGATTTTCGGCATCGGGAGTTCTATCATCTCCATACGCCTGATACCCGTTAAAACCATCGCTTTCATCATATTGTCGAATAATGATTATTGAATCAAATATAGGGTTTAAGAAATGAAAAGTGAAAAATTATGCTGGTTTTTGGATTATTTGGAGCGACTTATCGTGAATACTGAAGATTTTAAACTTGAGAACCTATAAATCCGCTCAAAGAGAAAAACTTTCACGTTGAAATCAAAATTATAAAGCTCAATCAATCATTTATTTCTGAAAAAAGAGACTATGTGCAGTTTAAAGATTTGTCTCTGGATCGGTAAAAATTAAATCCAAACTTAGCGCCTCAAAATCCGGGATGGAATTAGAAAAAAAAGGGGGAAGAGGGCAACCCTTCCTCTTTTTTTTATCTTTGAACAACATTCAATTTCAAGACTAGAAAATATCAACATTAACCCATCGATTTAGAATGATGAAAAGGATTACTTGCATATTAACGGCCTGCTTGTTGGTTTTGATTCAGACAGTTGCGCAATCCCAAAATCTGGTAGTTCCCTCGAAGACCCAGGCTGAGTGGGCTAAGAATGAGATTGGAGTTTTGATTCATTTCGATTTGCAGGTATTTGAACCTTCGTATAATTTTCGGAAAAACTGGAATTATCATCCCGATTTATCCGTTTTCAATCCCAAAGAACTGAACACTGATCAATGGATCCGTGCGGCAAAGGCAGCCGGCGCCAAATATGCAGTTTTAGTGGCCAAACATTGCTCCGGATTTAGTCTATGGCCCACCAAGGCCCACGACTACAGTGTAAAAAATACCCCCTGGAAAAACGGGCAGGGGGATATTGTTCGCGATTTCATTAACTCATGCCATAAATACGGGATAAAACCCGGGATTTACGCAAGTACAACGACAAACGGATATTTTAAGGTCGATAATCCG
>JBBIUJ010000237.1:0-6769 GCA_037440345.1 Prolixibacter sp. | reverse complement strand
AAACTGGCCCTGAAACCGATCGCGATCAGGACGACCAAGTAAATCACGATGATGGAATAATCCAGGAGGGTAAAATTATCTGTGATACTGTGCTGCATAAGTTTGGTTGTTTGAATTTGGTTTTCCCGGTAGGGATTAGCGGTATTTTTCTATGATTGTCAGGGAATCGTCGATATCTTTTTCTGTTTTAAAGTGCATTAGGATATTTAGGCCTTCGTTTCCGACATGATCCAGAAGTGGTTGTAATTCTGATACTTCTACCCAGCAGGGCATGATTGATTTTCCGGAGGAGAGGATTTTTTTGTATAAATCATACCAGCGGGGGTCTCCGCCCTGCGGTTGACCGTAACCTGGTGTCCACTGAATGGCGTTCAACTCTTCAATTTCGAGGATAGCATCCAGGTGCCGGATGGCGTCGACACCATCCAGATGATAAAGGGTATAGTCGATTTTCTGACATTGCTCACGAGTGAAAGGCAGGACGAACCGCCTGAAATCATCTTCAGAAAACATGATGGAGATATCTGACTGAAGCTTGGAAACCTTGCCGGGCCCCCAGAGGGAGAAATAGCAGAATGCCATCTCATCGCCTTCGCGGATGATCTCGTAGATGCGGTCGAACACATTGAAATAGATGTCATTGACCCTTTGTAGCTGCATTTCCAGTCCTTCCGGATCGATGATCATATCCATCAGCACATCTTGTGTCCCGCGTATGCTGGCAAGCACATCCAGACCCTCTGCCAGATCCGGACAGCCGACGAAATAGTTGCCATTGGCCTTTGCCTTGCAGGCTTTCATTAGGTCGAGATGCAGTTGCCACCAGGGATTTTGCTCGTCCAACTCCAGCTTCAGTTCACCATCCTCACGGATCCAGATGGTTTCTTCACCACCTTCGAGCCGCGCTCCCAGGATGGTGGCCAGCGAACCCGGGCCCAGTTGCGTGTTGGCAACGGGTATGATATCCGCTTTTAACGAACTGCGCGATAGCTGGTAATGAATATTTTCGGCCCTCCATTGCGGGTCGAACCAGTACTGGTTCAAATCACGGGCGGGCAGGGGTGGTGAGACCATTTCGTACGGAGCGCCCTCCTTCTGAAGGTGCTCCCACATGCTCAGCACGGTTCCTTTGCCATTCCACCAGTCGAGGTAGCGCTTCTTCGACTCTTCCCAATCAGACTTCCAGGTATGCATTTTTTTTTGTTGTTATAAACTATTCTTACACAGAGGATTAATAGTTATTAATTATAAATTTATTGTACACAGAATTTTTTACCCTTTTGTAAATTTTAGAGGAAACGCCTGAAGTTCACTGAGCCTAAAAATCGCAAGCGATTTTTCTCTCTGTGTTACTCTTCTGAGGTATCAGGACAAGTTGTAATTCCTCAAGTTTTCGTTGATCGGGCAACAATTTCAAAGCTATTAGTGGTTTCAATTTGTAGCATTTTATTCTCTGTGTAATTCCAAAAGCTCTTTCAACACACTTTTCCCAATACCTTGAAAGCCCGCGTCGAATTTGAGGTTAACCACTTTGGTAAATTCAATTTCGTCGGTATTTGAGACAGGGAAAGGATAAACCGGAACCGATGAGCCATATTTCACCCATACCGGCATTTCATCCAAAGGCACCTCAAAGTCCTTCAGCCAGCAATTGCCCTCAGAAATGGATCCGCTGAAAAAGTTAACCCATATTCCTTCAGGCAGATATACATCCCTTTTGTTGTCGCTGTTCATCACTGGAGCAACCAGAAAATCATCCCCGAAATAGTACTGGTCGTCGATGTGCCAGCACATCTTGTCGTCGGGATGGTGCATCAGCAGGGCCCGAAGCATCGGATACCCTGTGGTGGTAACTTTTTTGCCTTGTTCGAGGATGTATGGAATCAAGACATACCGGAGCTTCAACCACCTGCGCACGATGGCAGAGATGGACGGATATTCGTAAGGTTCGCGTTTGGAGGTGCCGTGGTACCGCAGGTGCGAAGAGAAAACACCAAACTGGGTCCAGCGGATGTACAAATCGTTGGGTACCACCGAATTCATGAAATCCGGCAAGCTGTGGAAACCGGGAACATCGTGGCTCCAATAACCGAAGCCTGAAAGGCCGAGATGCAGTCCGCCTTTCAGGGAACCCGCCATGCCATCCCAGGTAGAGGCAGCATCGCCGCCCCAATGCAACGGGTAGCGCTGACATCCGGCCCATCCGGCCCGCGCCCAGACAATGCTTTCCCCGGTAACCTCTTTCGTTACCTCGAAAGCTGCTTTCTGGTAAAGCAGCGCATACAGGTTGTTAAGCTGTTCGGGCTTCATGGCATGGTATTCAGCATCCAGATGGATCTCCTCTCCAAAGTCGGTTTTGATGCAGACAATACCCATTTCCAGAAGATTTCTCAGCAGATTTTTGTACCATTCCGTAGCCCTTGGATAGGTAAAATCAATGGTGCCTGCATAATCCAGGGCGCTGAAATTTGAACCTCCTTGTTTCTCTGATTCTTTCAGGATGCAGATGTATTTTTCTGCCAGTGCCTCGTCGTGCTGGGCAGCTGCGGCGGCAATGTATGGCATCTGCCAGAGACTTACCTTGAAGCCATCTTCCCTCAATTTTTTGATGAATTGCCGTGGTTCGGGAAAGCGCTCCGGATTGAATTTCCATTCGCATAGCCAATCTGTTTCAAACCATCCCGTATCGAGATGGATGACATCACATGGAAAATCTTCATCACGGAGCCTTTTGCAGATGGTATTGACCTCATTGGCCGAGAAATAGGTCATGCGGCTCATCCAGGTGCCAAAGCTCCACAAGGGCAACATTGTTGGAAACCCTGTGAGGCGCCGGTATTCAAAAAGAATCTCTTCGGGACAGTTTCCACCAATCAGGAAAAGGTCCATGACCGGTTCCTCAGACAGCAATTGCACCGAGCGGGAGGAGTGGTCGGCCAGTGAAATTTTCGAGTAGGCGGAAGTGTGCATGAAAACACCATACATTCGACTGGAAAGGTAGAAGGGGATATTCTTGTAGGTACGCCTGGTGTTTACCCCCTGTCCATCCTGGTTCTTTAGCTGAAATGTGTGACCGGAGAGATCCATTTTGGTGAACCGTTCGCCTGTACCTGCGAATTTTTCGTCAGGATGGGCATGAAATGAAAGGGTTGTGCGGTTGCATGATCCATCTTTTTCTACATAAGCCAGGGCAAAGGCATCCTGACGGGCCGGGAAGAATTGATCGTAGGCGCTGATTTTTATTTCTCTCTTTCTATCAGGATAAAAGGCCAATTCAAGCGATTCTTCAGGGGGAGGCACAAGGTCGCTCCAATGATCAAGTTGTGGCGCCTTCCGGTTTAGCCTGGCACGTAGTTTACCGTCGGTGTCGCTGATGATCCATTCGGATTCGGTTTTCTTGTACTGAAGCGGAACGACTTCAAGTGATTCATCCATGACCAGCATCACTGAGCCGGTCATGGCCGGTTGATCAAAACCTACGGCCACCCGGAAGATCCGGTCACCGTAAGCGCGCATCCTGAGGAAGTAATTTTTGCGCTGAACAGTAAGGTCTGGTGCAATATTGTTGGAAATTAGCTGCTTTTGGAACGGAATCTCCAGCAGGATATCGGATCCGTCAACCCGGATGGAGTCCGGGGCACAGGCCTTCCACAATACATCCTCACCCGTCAGGGAGGTGTCGAAATCCAGAAAGTCAAATAGTTGGAAATTGGTTTGCTTCATTTGCTTCTTGATTGTCGAATTATTTATTCATCATGCTTTGTCGGCATACTTATATCTTAAATCCTCCACTGTTTGGAATATGGTATCAATCCGGTCATCCGTGACTGAATCATCCAGGTTGATGCAGCAAATGCCTGTCAGATATGGGTTTGCTGATTCGTGAACGAGTTTGGTTATGGTGGAACGTATCTCTTCGTTGGTCTGGCGGGCAAGCTCCACCGGACTCAGGCGTATGTTAAGGAAAGTATCAGGAAGGTGGTCACGCAGGAGCTTTACATTTCCTCCCCATCCCAGATCAAGAAAATCAAGATGAGGGATTTTCTCAAAACTAGCGGCCATTCTGTGCGGATCAGGACCGCAATAATGGATGCCGAAAGGACGTTTGTTGCTCCATTGCTGATCAAAAGGCAACAGGAAATTCTCATAATCATCTTCCGAAATCATGGTGTGGGAACATTCTGAGTGCAGAAATACAGGCTGTTGCAAATGCCGTACATTGCGGTTGACAGAAATAGAGGTGCTTCCGGTCAACTCGGTCAAATAAATTGTGAATTTTTCAATGACTGCCGCGATATCTGCAAAATACTGTGTCACATCATCCGGAGCCATCATCATATCGGCGAAAATATCTTCTCCATGAAGGTCCATGGCAATATTCAGTATCCCGCCCCAGTTGACATCACCCGATAAATAGGCAAACCTGCCTTTCAATTTGTCCGTCAGATTTCGGAATTCTTTAAAGGCTTGGCTTCTAAAGATACTGTCTGTGTTGAGCCTCCTGATTTCCTGATGTGCCGGAAGTACCTGTGGAGGGTGAGCTTCCGAATATTCTACTTTGCAACCTGCCATCTCCTGCAGGAGGTAACCCGAAGCCAGATGAACCGCCCCAATCTCAGGACGGATTTCGCCTTTTTGACTCCCCAGGCCATATTTGCCCCACCGCTCGTATAGGATCTTTTCCATCCGCTGTTCTTCTTCAACCCTTTTAAGCGGATGAAAGAAGAAATCCCTGTCGAAGGTAATGCCCGTATTTTTATTCCACCATTCGGGCGCCAGCACAATATCTGCCGGTAGTATCCCATTCCCTAACAATGGATTATGTTTAAATTTCATATTATCAATATTTTAATAGAATATCCAATCTATCGGGGACTTGATTCCGGTTTCCGCGAGTCCGGCATCGGTCGTAACAATATCCTGATTTCCATCAATAAAACCGAGCACCAGCACTTGTCCTTTGCCCAGCGTTAACTCATTGTTTCCTGCCGGAAAGCTATAGCAGTAAACATTTACCGGATACAGCCGGGGAATCAACAGCGCATTGGCGATCCTGATGTCGGCCTGACCGCGATCGTTTGCCTGGGCATTGGTTTCGAGGGTAGGAGGGGAGAGGATGCTGTAACTGTTGCCATTGAAATAGCCCACCAACACCTTCACCGGCAACTCATTCCTAAACTTTAATACCGTCCCCTTATCTTGTTGCTGCCGGTTGTTGAACTGAACAGCCTTCAGGTTTTGCAGCTCTTCCGCTACTTTTTCGATCTTGAAATCCTTATCAGAATAGATCAACTGACCTTTTTGCAGGGGGATGATTGAAACATCGTTGTTTAGTATTTCGACTTTTGCCGGGACAAAAACGTTGTTCTTCATTCTGATTTCGGAGATGTTTGATTTGCTTTTTAACATGGCAACATTGCGCTTCAGGTTATCCAACTCGGCCTGATACTTGGGCAACAGCTCCTTCCAGGTCTTGTTGGTCCCGTTTGCACCTGAAAAGGGAATGCGTCGTTGGGCGGTCTGCATGCTGTTGGCATAGAGGTAGGAGTTGTCAGTCAGTTGTACCAGTTCGGTATAATACCGGACACTTTTTTCAATCAATGGAATGGCTTTTTCCAGGTCTGCAAGATCATTCGAATATTGATAACGCAGGATCAGCATGGCCGCGCGTACCTTTTCAGCAAAACAACTGGCAAAAGCGTTGTAACAATAGGCATCGTTTTTCAGCCTTGTGAATTCATCCGCATTGGTTTTAACCGATTTAGCGGCTTTTTCGATTGCCTGTACCGCAAGTTCCCCTCTCCTGACGACATCATCAGCAACCTGAGGCGGAGTTTCGCCTGTGTGAGGTAATCCTTTCCAATCTTTTTCAGCGTAATCCAGCAGTACCTCCTTCACCGGACCGCTCGAGGCCCAGAAATTCGTGTAAACATTGTATTTGAAAGGATTAACCAATTGCGACATGGACATTCCAAGCAACATGGTCTGCCGGTTGCCATCAGAGATGCCAAATGTCCTCAGCAGTTTCGGTGATATTTCTCCAGTCAGCTCATAAGCCTCTTCAATGTATTTGCCTTGCGGACCACAACCATAATATTCACCCAGCTTTTGACTCCAATAAGCCAGCTCTTTAGTTCTGTCGCGGTTACAGTTCCAGGCATAGCGCCCCCAGGTCTGGTACCAGATCCAGTCGCGGTCCATTTCCAGAAGTCGTGGTTCGGTTTTGTCGGCGCTGTAAGGCCAGTCCCAATAAGATGCCTGTGGATAGAGATGAAGCCCTCGGGCACCCTGAATCCGGTGCATGGCCTGAATGCTTTTCTGAATGAAATCGGACGAACCATAGCGGAATGGCTCCAAATTGGCCAAAATATGGACGTTCGAAATGTGAACCGACCCTAGCCGGGAAAGATCTTTGTGGATGGTCTCCCACGAATCTCTTGGATCATAGGTTGTTAAAGACTCCCCGTTGTATTTGAACATGGTGTAGAGGTTCTTATAAATCGGAAGCGCCTCGTTCATCACTCGCTTGGCGTCGGTGTCATGTCCCCGTAGCACGATCGGGGGCTCATCGGTGCGACCAAGTGCTTTCAGTCCGTCTTTTACTCCAGGCAGGATGGTCCTGGTGAACCATTCGACATCATCATCGATCGTATTCATTGCTTCTCCAAGTGTGATAAGCAATCCGACATTGGGATACTTTTCGATGAAAGCAGCAATCGATTTTCTGGTATAATCTGCGATAATCGGGAGGATAGGCCTTTCGCGGTCC
>JBBIUJ010000236.1:0-6868 GCA_037440345.1 Prolixibacter sp. | reverse complement strand
GATTGATTTGCATGCCTGTGATCAGTTGAACATCAAACTCGGGAAATCATCGGGGATTTTCAATGCACTGAAAATCATTAAACTGGCAGAACAAGCCGGCATGCACCTTCAGGTAGGAGGTTTCCTCGAATCCCGCCTGGGATTTACCGCTGCCGCCCACTTGGCGCTCGCCAGCGACCACATCGTCTACTTCGACTTTGACACCCCATTGATGTTTACGGAAGATCCGGTTTCAGGCGGAATAACTTACGATAACAGGGGAGTAGTGACAGTTCCCGATTCAGTTGGATTGGGGGCCTGGGTGGATGATGCGTATTTGAAGGGTTTGAAGAGGGTGGAAATATTGTGAGAAAGTCCCTGTTTGTTAGATGGTTGTACGGATCTGACCCAAAAACCTGTCCGACCCATAAATCACGCGTAGCCGGTGAGGCATCATCTCAATTTTAAAGGCTCCACTTCCCAGGTTCTCGCCGTCTGATTCTCCCGGTAGGGGAGTAGCAGAACTGATCTCGATGGATTTCCCGGTATGGGTTGAGACGCGTCTGTCGGAGATGAATTTTCCCGAGTAAAGTCCCTTGAAGTTGGTGAGAATTCCCCAGATCCCGATTTTACGGATTACCGTGATGTGAAAAAGCCCTTGCAGCGGGTTGGCTTCCGGTACCTGCATCATTCCTCCGCCATTGAATTTGCCCAGTCCAATGCTGGCTGTGAACAGATTGACTTCCAGGGTGGCGCCATCGATGATGAATTTGGTTTGTCTGCTTTTGAAATTGAAGTAGCCCGACCCCAGGCTCTGAATGTAGACCCTGATCCCTTTAACTCCTTTGGATTTGAGTTCGTTGGCGTTTTTCGCGACCAGTGCATCAAAACCGAATCCGGCAATGTTGACGAAGTAGCGTTTGCTTGTCTGCCCATCAACATGGCAGGTTATCTCCCCAACATCTTGTTTGACTGATTTGCCGGCAAGGATAATGTCGATGGCTTTCTGATAATGGTCCGGAATTCCAAAGGTCCTGGTCCAATCGTTGCCGGTGCCAACGGGAATCATGCCAAGCGTTACCTCGTGGTGGGATTCCTGCTCTGCCAGAAAGATGCCGTTCACCACTTCATTGAGTGTGCCGTCACCTCCTGCGACCAAAAGGTGGGTGGCTCCATGGGAGACCAGTTCTTTGGTTAACTCGATAGCATGGCGATGATATTCAGATATATAGAGTTTGAAAATAATTCCGGATTTCTTAAGCAGTTGCTCTATTTTCATTTGGTCTTCGGCACCTTTTCCACCACCTGCATGAGGATTAAGAATGACCTGCCATTCGGTTCCGCTATTTTCCTGCATCTGATTTTTAGTTGAGTAGTTGGTAAGTGACTACAAATCTAAAAAAAATCGGGTGCAGATATGCTCCGCACCCGAAAATCTATGTGAACAAAAGCCATTAGCGATTGGCTGTTGGCTTTTTGTTTTTTGATTATCTATTCCTGTACTGCTGCGATACCCGGAAGCACACGGCCTTCGAGGTATTCAAGCATGGCGCCACCGGCTGTTGAGATGTAGGAAACTTTGTCGGCGATGTCAAATTTGTTGACAGCCGCTACAGAGTCGCCTCCGCCAACCAGGGAGAAAGCCCCTTTGGCGGTCGCATTAACGATGGCATCTCCAATGGCCCTTGTGCCAACGGCGAATTTGTCCATTTCGAATACGCCAACCGGGCCATTCCATAAAATTGTGTTGGATTCACTGATTACTTTGCTGAAGTTTTTAATGGTCTCAGGACCGATATCCAATCCCGACCAATTGTCGTCGATGGCATAGGAGGGAACCACTTTTGTGTTGGCTGTTTCGGCAAATGCATCCGCCTCTACCACATCAACTGCAAAGTGAAATTGTACCCCTTTGTCTTTGGCTTTCAGCAACAAGCTTTTTGCAAGCTCCACATAATCGTCTTCACAGATGGAACCACCGATTTTCCCGCCCTGGGCCTTCACAAAAGTGTAGGTCATTCCGCCACCAATGATCAGGTGGTCGACAGAGTTCAGCAGGTTTTCGATGATGGTAATTTTGGAAGAAACTTTTGAACCTCCCATGATGGCCGTGAAAGGACGCTTCGGAGCCTTGAGTACTTTATCCAAACTTTCGACTTCACTGGCTACCAGCAGGCCAAACAGTTTGTCGTTGGGGAAGAATTTTGCAATAACTGCCGTTGAGGCGTGTGCCCTGTGGGCTGTACCGAAAGCATCATTTACCCAGCAGTCGCCCAAAAGTGAAATCTGACGTGCAAACTCTTCGTCTCCACCCTCCTCTTCAGGATGAAAACGCAGGTTCTCCAAAACCAGAACTTCACCCGCTTTTAGCGAAGATGCCAATGCCTGGGTTGCTTCACCGATGCAGTCCGGAGCCATTTTAACAGCCTTGCCACCCAGTAATTTGCTGAGGTGTGGTACAAGATGTCTCATGGAATACTTGTCTTCAGGGCCCTTTTTCGGACGGCCCAGGTGAGACATGATGATCACAGCGCCACCTTTGCCCAAAATGGTGTTGATGGTGGGGAGAGCGGCTGTCATGCGGGTATCGTCGGTAATTTCGAATTGTTCGTTGAGCGGAACATTGAAGTCAACTCTGATTAAGGCTTTTTTGCCTGAAAAGTCATAAGTTTCAATCGTCTGCATATCGTTGTTATTAAGTTTTTTAAGAAGCCCAAAGATAGTGGATATCTGTCGGATAAGCCTCTTTTGTGTGTTAATTTATTACTAATTCATTGGGAGTTTTTATTGCCTGGATACCCGATGATCAATTTTTTTTACTTTTGAGGGGCGGGTAAAAAGCACTTCAAAGCGAATTGTCAATAAAGCCTTAAATGATTTACAAAAAAGGTTCACGCAAAGAACGCAAAGGAAGACGCAAAGAGCCGCAAGTCTAACTTTGCGTCCTTTTGCAGTTGGTCTTTGCGTACTTTGCGTGAAATTTAAAAGTTTGATAGGTGTACTATGCAATTTAAAGATGTCATTGGCCAGCGTCCTACAAAGGAACTGTTAATTCAGTTGGCAAAGGAGCAACGCGTTCCCCATGCCATGCTGTTGGTTGGGCCTCCCGGGAATGGGAAGCTTGGCATGGCCCTGGCTTTTGCACAGTACCTGAATTGCCACGACAAGACAGGGAACGACTCCTGTGGTGTCTGCAGCTCATGCCTGAAATTCAGCAAATTGATTCATCCTGACCTTCATTTTACCATCCCTGTTATCAAAACTTCGGCCATCTCCAAGCCCACCAGCAGCGACTACCTTGCCAAGTGGAGAAGCTATTTCTTGGCCAATCCATACCCCATCTACGAAAGGTGGAATCAGCTTATTGCAGAGGAGAACAAACAGGGGATGATCTATGTGGATGAGGCTGCCGAAATCATCCAAAAGCTCAACAGGAAATCCTATGAAGCAGACTACAAAGTATCGCTGATCTGGCTTCCCGAAACCATGCACCTGACATGTGCCAATAAAATACTGAAAGTTCTGGAGGAGCCACCAGCAAATACACTGTTTATCCTGGTAACAGAGGAAGAGCAGCGCCTGATCAGCACCATCCGGTCGCGCTGCCAGATCATTCGGATTCCGCGAATTGACGAACAGGATCTTTCCCAAGCGCTCTCCAATCATCCCGATTTGGGGGAAAACAATCCTGCCGTTGTAGCCAGGATGTCCAAAGGAAATTATATCCTGGCAGAAGAGATGTTGCGCGAAGATGAAGTCAGGAGATACAATTATGGGCTTTATACCTCTTTGATGAGGTCAGGATATGGTCGTAATTTGCAGGAGTTGCTTACCTGGTCAGACGAAATTTCCTCCATTGGAAGGGTCAGGCAACTGAGTTTTTTGAGGTATTGCAGCGATTTTACCCGCGAAAATTTCATGTCGAATTTTAAGCAGCCGGTCTTGGTTACCATGAGTGAGGAGGAGGAAAAATTTGCGAATAAATTTGCCCCTTTCATCCACGACAGGAATGTGATCCACCTCTTTGCTGAGTTTGAAAAATCGTTGAAGGACATTGCATCCAACGGAAATGCCAAAGCGGTTTTCACAGATTTGGCGCTCAAAGTTTCCAAGCTGATCAGGCTTTAATCCGCGATAGGTATTTCAATCAAATTCCTTAATTTAGAGGTTTGATCGTTTTCAAAGCGGACCATGTGATTCGCTCTGTTAAAAATCATTATTTTTGTGCTGATAGAAGAAAATTAAAAACTACAGATTACAAATTAAAAATTGAACGAAACTGCAGATTAAAACACTTAAATTTAGGTAGTTAGTTTTGGCTTGATTTTGTTGATTGTAAAAATAATTTTCAATTAAATTCAATATATACTTGTTTGCCGGTTCTTTTTGAATCATGCAGACAATCAATTAGATAACTTAGATAATTCATGAACTCCATACTAAAGACGGCACGTGGATGCCCGGGGTCGCCTCAGACACGCAGCTGTGCCAAACTGAATGTATACAACTGGCTTTCTGATGTCCCGAATACCATTAACCCAAACGATATAATTGAAATCCGGTTCAAAAATACCCGCAAGGATTATTTCAAAAATGTGAATGAACTGCCCCTAAAACCAGGGGATATTGTTGCTGTTGAGGCCAGTCCTGGTCACGACATTGGGATTGTTTCGCTCGTTGGGGATCTCGTTCTCAAACAGATGAGAAGACATAAACCCACCTTCGTGGATGGTGAACTTCGTAAAATTTACCGTTTGGCTAAACCGGTCGACATCCAAAAATGGGAAGAGGCGATCCAATTGGAGCACGAAACCATGTTGAAAGCCCGGAAAATTGCGGAGGACCTTCGCCTGAACATGAAAATCGGCGATGTGGAATTTCAGGGGGATAAGACCAAAGCCATATTTTATTATATTGCAGATGAGCGTGTTGACTTTCGTCAGTTGATCAAAGTGTATGCCGATACCTTCCGGATACGGATTGAAATGCGCCAGATCGGCGCCCGTCAGGAAGCCGGCAGAATTGGAGGGATCGGACCGTGTGGCCGCGAATTGTGCTGCAGTTCCTGGATCTCCAATTTTGTATCGGTCACAACCAATGCAGCACGGTACCAGGAGATCTCGCTGAATCCGCAAAAACTTGCCGGACAGTGTAGTAAGCTCAAATGCTGTTTGAACTATGAACTGGATAGTTACATCGACGCGCAATTGGATTTTCCTCCCAACAATGTTCAGATCGAAACAGAAAAGGGGAATTACAACTACCTGAAAGCAGATATCTTTAAAGGAATTTTCTGGTATGTGAGGGAAAACTACCAGGGTGGTGGCGTAATCGGGGTATCTGTGGAGAAAGTAAAAGAGATCCTTCGGTTGAACAAAAGTGGCAAACGCATACCTGATCTGACCGGCGATATCATTGAGATACCGGATGATGCTGTTCCAACGTATCAGAATTCGACAGGTCAGGAGTCGCTCGACAGGTTCGACCAGGGTTCTAACAAATTGAGGAGAAAGAAGCGTCACAAACCAATACTGACTCGTAAAAACAGTTCCAATCCAGACCATGAGACTTCGCAAGATACTCCAAACGAGTAAAGCTGTTCTGTTGCTCTCTTTTGTCGCGGTTGTGATTTTCTCCTGCAACAGAAAGATTGTTTTCAGCGATTACAAATCCCTGAGCGGATCCAAATGGCACCAGGATTCCATTCTGAGATTCGACATGACGGTTCCTGACTCATCCAAGATTTACAACCTTTATCTCAATGTCCGAAACGATGGCAGGTATGGTTTTAGCAATCTCTGGTTGTTTGTCAAGATTACCCCTCCGAAAGGTAAGGTCCTCAATGATACCATCGAACTCTCCCTGGCCAATCCCGACGGGAAATGGCTGGGGCATGGCCTGGGCGATATCTACGACATGAAATATCCCTACAAACAGACCACTATCTTCCCTTCGGCTGGCTACTACCGTTTTGAGGTGCGGCAAGGCATGCGCACGGAAGACGGCGTTCTTAGAGGAATAAGGGATTTTGGCATAACTCTTGACCGTGCCAATTAAGGAGATATGAGTTATGAGATGCTTTTCAATAAATGACTAAAAACAAGCTCTCCAAATTCGCCGAGGTACACGCACTACCCAATGTGGTGGAGGTTCCCTATGCGGAATTGCTAAAAGGACCCTATAAACTGCAAGGCAAATGGAGCTGTCAATTTTTTGGCAATGATTTTCCGGTAGTGCTCGAACTGGGTTGCGGAAAGGGGGAATACACCGTCGGACTGGCAGAAAACTATCCTGGGAAGAACTTCATCGGCATCGACATCAAAGGGGCCAGAATCTGGACAGGTGCTACAGCCGCCCATCAAAGTGGATTGAAGAATGTAGGATTCATCCGGACTTATGTTGAATTGCTTCCCTCTTTTTTCGGACCGAATGAAGTAAGTGAAATCTGGATCACCTTTCCGGATCCCCAGATGAAAAAAGGGAACAAACGACTTACTTCAACAAGACTTCTGGCCTTTTACTGCAAAGTGATGAAACCCGGAGGGGTCGTTCATCTCAAAACAGACAGCAATTTCCTGTACCAATATACCAGCGCCCTGGTCCATTTGAATGGTTTCAAGGTAGAAGCAGAAACGGATGATTTGTATGCTTCAGCCTATGCGGATGAAATCATGGGGATCAAAACCTATTATGAACAGCAGTGGCTCAGCCGCGGTCTTACCATCAAATACCTGAAATTTGTTCCCCATGCCGAAAACCTGATTGAACCCGATATTGAATTTGAGTGGGACGAGTACAGAAGTTTTGGGAGAGATCGGCGGAGTCGGGTCGTTGATGGAAATGAAACGGGGAAACGGTGAAAAATGAGGGGGAGACTTGGCGAGGGGGA
>JBBIUJ010000235.1:0-6966 GCA_037440345.1 Prolixibacter sp. | reverse complement strand
TCTTAACTTACCAGGAAAACTTTCATAAAACTCTTTCGTTCTATAATCTAGTGATATAATTATCGTTTCCCTTTGTGACATCTTTAGCGTCCTTCGTGGTAAAACCTAAGGAAATTAAACACAAAGATTGGCACAAAGGGCCCTAAGTAATCATTCGATCAATATTGACATTGAATCATAAATAATAAATGATGTCTATAAATACCAAGATTTTATACATCCCTGAACCGGAAACCAAACGAATAGTAATTGTCGGTGGTGGTTTTGGCGGATTAAAGCTGGCGCTTAAACTGCGCAAGCTCAATTATCAAATTGTTTTAATTGACCGAAACAACTATCATTTGTTCCAGCCACTGTTGTACCAGGTGGCCATGTCGGGTTTGGAACCCAGCGCCATCTCTTTTCCACTGAGAAAAGTACTTCAGAATACCCATATTCATTTTCGAATGGCCGAGTTGGAGGCAGTACATCCTGATCGCCAGGAGATATCAACGGATATAGGCGTTTTGAACTATGATTTTCTCATCCTGGCAACCGGGGCGAAGACCAATTTCTTCGGTAATCAGGCTATTGAAAAGAACTCCATGCAGATGAAATCAGCCCCGGACGCCCTTTTTATCCGGAACCGGATTCTGCGAAATTTTGAGAAATCCCTTAACAAAGCCACCAGGGAGGGTATCAGTACCTATCTGAATGTCGCCATCATTGGCGGAGGCCCAACGGGTGTCGAACTTGCCGGTGCGGTGGCGGAGATGAAGAAGTATGTCTTGCCAAAGGATTATCCAGAACTCGATATAAACAACATGAAGATCATGCTGTTTGAAGCATCGCCCCGTTTGTTGGCCGGTATGTCGCAGGAGGCTTCCGATACCGCGAAAAAATACCTCGAAGCCTTGGGAGTCGAAGTCAGGACCGGTACTGCCGTTCTGAATTACGACGACAGGGTCCTTTCGCTTCCCAATAACGAATCGATCAATGTGAAAAATGTGATTTGGGCAGCCGGGGTTACTTCAGGCAGGATAGAGGGCCTGCCCGATAAGGTCTATGGACGAAACAACAGGCTCGTGGTCAACAGGTTCAATCAGGTAGAGGGTTACCAAAATATTTTTGCCATTGGAGACAACAGCCTGATGGCAGAAGAGGCATACCCAAACGGACATCCCCAGGTCGCTCAGGTCGCACTTCAACAGGCGAGTCTGCTATCCGGCAATATCAGGCGGATGGGGAAAAACAAGCCGCTGAAACAATTTCATTACCACGATAAGGGTTCATTGGCGACAGTTGGCCGTCATCTTGCAGTTGCTGATTTGCCATTTGGAAAATTCAAAGGCTACGTAGCCTGGATGCTCTGGTCGATCGTCCACCTTCTTTCAATCATCGGTGTTAAAAACAAGCTCTTTATTCTGCTCGACTGGACCTGGAAATACATCACCTACGATCAGGCGCTGAGATTACTGATCAGGCACAAGGCACGGAATTAAGGTGGAAATTGGGAAATGTGAAAATGTGCAAGTCATGGGCAAAATCATAGTTTTATTTCATTGCCGTCTGCTTTAGCTGACGGCCAAAAGGATCATATATTCAAACGGCTTTAGCCAAACCTCATAGAATTTGGCTAAAGCCCTTTCTTTGCATAGCTCATAATCCGTCAGCTAAAGCAGACGGCAATGAAAAAGAAAAGGATATCAGATTCTTTTCGCCCGCCAATTGCCCTTCTTCAGATACCAGAGAGAAAGGAGCCCAATAAGGGTAAAATAGACATATTCGGCTATCCAAACCAGTTCGATGGTTAACTTCAGGTGAACCGCGATCAACCAGGTAAATCCCAGATAGGCGGATAGTGTGATCGCTTCAATAACCAGTGAAATTCGGGTATTTGCGGTTCCGAGCACCCCATTGAAAAGAATGCTCATCACGGAGAAGATGGTGAGCGCACCCATGATGATGTAAAAGGAGGGGATAGTCGATTCAACCAAAGCCTGATTATTGGTGTATATAGAGATGATAAAATCAGGGAACATCAAGGCAATCAATACGATACCAGAAACAGCCAAAAAACTGACTTTCATCAATTTAAGTACGATTGGCATGACGCTTTCAGGTTTTCCCTCTCCAATGGCACTGCTTACCAGTGAGCTTGTCACAGAGCAGAGCGCCCAACCAGGAATCATGAAAAAGATATAGATGGAACGGATAATATTTGATACGGCCAGCGGTCTCTCTCCCATTTTCTCCACAAGCATAAAAAAGACGAACCAACTGCCGAACGAGAGCACAAACTGCATCATGATGAAAACTGAAATACTAAGGGTCTTTTTGATGATGGCAAGATCCGGCTTCACCAGACGAAAAAGGTGAAACTGCTTTAATTTGCTGTTTCCGGCCGTAATCCAAATAAAAAAGAGCAGCGCACAACCTTCGGAGATGGATGAGGCAATGCCCGCGCCTTGAATCCCCATCTTTGGAAAACCTGCATGACCGAAGATCAACAGATAGTCCAGGATAATGTTGAGAATTGCCATGATGGCCGCACTAATGCTCAGGTATTTTGTAAAGGAGATTCCCGTATAAAAAGAACGAAAGAGCATAGCGCCTGTGGCAAAAAAGAGACCCAGTATCCTGTATTTCAAAAAGACAGAACTTGCTTTATAAATAGGATCGGAAGTCAGCGACAACCTTAGAAAAGAGCTGCCAAAAAGGTAAACAACAACCGTCATCACCAGCGAAAAAAGTCCGACGAAATAGAAGCTGTTGTCAAAAACCGGACCTATGGCCGAATAGTTTTTTTCTCCGTAACGACGCGCCACCAGGATCTGCACCCCGGTCGTGAATCCGAAACCCACCATGAAGAGGATCAGGTAGAATACCCCGCCAATGGCTGAAGCGCCAAGCTCAACCTCTCCAACCCTTCCGAGAAAGGCTGTATCCGTGACGCCGACAATGTTCTGCGCCAAAAGACTAAGCATAATCGGTCCGGAGATCTGCCAGATCTCCTTGTTGGAGGGTTTCGACATGAAAGGGTGAGACAGTTGGATTATGGTTTGGCTTTTAAAGAATCGCACCATTGAACGATCTGGCTGATCTGGGCCTCTGTTAAAGCGGCGTCAGGATGGGATTCCAAAAAACGTTTTGGAGGCATATCTTTTTTCTTTACTTCGTCCTGAATAGAGCCTGCAAGCATCGTCTTTTCCATGGGACTGTATTGTTCCCAAACGGAGAAATTCACCTTGGCCTTGGGTTTATCCCTTCCCTCATTTGAATGGCAGGGCATGCAGGAGGTTTTGATAACAGTCATAACCTCGGCAGGAATGGTCGATACCGTGTCTTTCTTCGCAGGATCCTGACCAAATGCCGCTCCGGCACAAAATATAACGGCAGTTAGTATACCTAATTTTACAGTCATTTTGAATATTTTAAATTTTGTTATTAACATGTAGTTGTTTTATCAATTCAACTACAATTTGGATCAAGATGTTTCACAAAATAAAGAAATAAATTTGGGTAGTGGGATGAATTAGTTGGTATGCAAATTTATCCGGTCAATTTTATCCCACAATTTTCAAAATTTACTGCCATTCCGTCCGACATAATTCATTCTGCTTTAGCTTGAGTTTACCGCGGACGGTTTTCATGCTCAATTCCTTTACCTCGGGTTTACGCTTCGCTGCACCCGGGGCTACCAAAATACCGCCGCGATGCGGCTGGATTATTGTCCAAGAAATATAGTGGTTCAAAAACACCTTGATGCAGTTTCTTGTTCATTGCCCAGATTAATTTTCATATTTTCCAATTTCCACATTCCCCCATTGACACACCTTCCCATTTTCTCATCTTCTCATCATCTCATCTTCCCATTTTCCATCATTTCTTCATCATCTGCTTCACCAGTAATTCAGCCAAAGTTTCATAATCGTCGTCAAAGTGATGACCCCCAGGTACAATTTGCACTTTTACGCCGGTTTGGCTGAAAGCCTGCCTCACTTCGGGACTCTCGTCACTTCCAAAGAAGATTGACGTTTTGGTTAAATCGATTGCTTTCATCTCCCCGATCACATCAAAATCGCCCTTCGAAGGGCCAATATTGAGCATATCGGATAAATGGACCTCGAAATCACAGTGTATATCGGGGTTGATCATGATGGATGAAGTGAGTCTGTCTTTAATTTCTGCCGGCAGCCGGTTCATCAAAAATGGAACGAGGGATGCCCCGAATGAGAAACCTGTCAGGATAAATTTATTCCGTTTCCAGTTGGCGCCATAGGTTTCAATAATGGTAGCCAGATCTGCAGCAGCCTCATTAGGCGATTTCCTGTCCCAAAAATATTTTTTGGAATTCAAAATCACTACCGGTAATCCCTTTTTAGAAAAATAGGTACACAAAGAGTCACTGAAAGTGCTCCATCCTCCGTCACCTGAGATATAGATCACCATTGGGAAGGTCGGTTCTATTGAGCTTTCAACCACTTTCAAGGGTAAGTCCTCAATGGATTTCCGTTGAAGAACATCATTTGGGCCGAAAGCTGCGATGCTGGTAATGAACAAAGAAATTGAAACCAGAATAAAGATTCTCATGTTTTAATCACTTTGGACAAAGCGCCAGGGATCTGGGTCAAATCATAATCGTGCTGGTAGATCAGGTATTTGTTGTACCAGATGGTAGCAAATTTCTCCTTGTATTCGCGCATTCCCTTGTATTGAGAAAAACTTTTGATCTTTTCGTAGGCAAATTTCATGGACTTCTCCGAAAACTTGGTTGGATCTGTGAGCCCTGACATGGGGGCAAAACCAAGGTTTACCGTTTCAAATCCTTCAGATTTAAGATAATTGAACATTTCGACCAGAATAAAATCCATCACTCCATTGGGCGCATCACTGGTTTTACGCAGCAAATCATACGTGGATTCGCCTTTCGCGTAATCCGGAATGATATTCAGAAATGCAACAACTTTTTCCTCCGAATTTTCGACTGTTAAGATGGTCTGCTGTTTTAGTTCCTCCCAGTCGAACATCCCCTGGGAGAAGATGATCTCGCTGCGGCCGGTATCCGCCAACCAATCGTCCGAGACAGATTTGATCTTTTGCAATTGACCATCTTTGATCGGAGGAAAATGAAAAAGTATTTTGTATCCCCGATCCTTCACTTTGGAAATGGCATTACGGATGGATTTGCGGGATCCTCCTTCCAGGGAGAATTTGCTGAGATCGACAATCCCTTCCTGTCCAAGAAACATCGACTTCTTTTTCATGCCTTTGTATATGGGCAACGACTCGTGCGGAACCCTGTAATAGAAGCTCTTCAAGCCGTTTTCATAACAAAAGCGATCAAACAAACCTATGCACTTTTTCATCTCTTCCGTATTCCTGGCTACTGGATTCTCAAGCACCACAGCAAAATTGCCGGCAATGCGGTAGGAGATAAATGCTTCCAGACCCTCCGGTTCAAATACCATTTTATCCTGGTAAGTCTTAAAATAATCAAGGCTGGAATTCCCGTATTCTTTCAACAGACGGTTGGGTCGTTCCATTTCCTCTTTGGTACACGCATTCTTCAAAAAATAGGGCCGAATAAGTGTATAAAAAAGGAAAGCCATGGAAAGGAAACCACTAACGTTGATGGTGAGAATAAATTTCGAAGCAAATTTGTCGACCGGAATTAGATCGCTGCTGCCGATAAGAAAATAGTTCTCCAGCGCATATTGCATAGATTCGACCAGGCTGAAGTCGATGTTGAAATGTTTCTTGTCCAAAAAATAAAATCCTACCACACTGTAAACCATGACTGCTGCAATGCTGAACAGCGCTGTTTGTATACCGACAATCCTTAACTTGGGATTGTTCTTGATGTAATAATCTTTGCGGGTGTAAATGAGTACGCCAAGTACAAACAGGGCCAGCAAAGCCTCTTCATAATCGACAGCTTTGGTAAGGTTTCCGAAAAACGAGACAACAGTTAGGACAATGGCAACCCACCAGGCTGTTCTTAACCCCTTTAACATGAAGGAAGCTGTAACCAGCAAAATCAACCCAAGGACAAGAACAAAATAGTTTGATACCACCATCGCATCGACGGGAATAAAATGTCTAAGCCATCTAACTCGTTCGTGGATGGCCGGAGTCAAAACAGATATGATATTTACGATACCAAGTGCAAATAGCAGCAATGCCGGAACAATGCGCATAATCAGCTTGTTGATCTTCAGCAGGAAAGTTGCAATCCCAGCAACCAAAGGCATCCAAAACTCAAAGAACCGGTACAAGAAAGTGATGGCAATGGCTTCCACGTCTGTGAAACCGTACCGGTTCAATACTAAAGCCATCGAGAGTTCTATGGCGCCAAGTCCCCGAAGAAATGGAGATACTATCAGGAAAATGACCGAGATGATATATCCAAGTATTGCCACAAAAATGGAGGGTTGGACATGCAGCGCCATCATCGCCACATAAAGATGGGCAATCCCGACAAGTTCAATAACAACTGAGATGGCAAGCGTTTTTAAAAGCTGCCACCTGTTCAGTTTCATATCCTCCAGTTCCACAACCAACTCCTCGAGTGATGGAAAGAAGCGTATCAATGCGCGATAGAGCGGTCCTTTTTTTAAAAATGAGTGAAACCCCAGGTAGACAAATCCAAGCAGAAGAACCACTGACAACAGTCCAACCCATTCACCCTGTCCGATTGAACCATCGGCAACGGCATAGGCAAATGCGGGTACTGCGACCAAAACGACAGAGAGTATTCCGATGAATCCGTATATGGTAGAGGCAAAATGGATGTGCGATTTGGTAATCCCCCGCCTTTCGATATCGCCGGTAAAGAATGCCAGTGAAGAGACTCCTCCGGCCGGGAGAAAAACGCTGATAAAATTGCGCTTCAGAAATAGTTTGATTCCGAGTAATATCGGCAATTTGTGACGAAAAGTGGCGAAAGAGGCAACATACATGTAACCTTGAATCACAATGTAACAA
>JBBIUJ010000234.1:0-6966 GCA_037440345.1 Prolixibacter sp. | reverse complement strand
GCATGCGGAGATTGGCGGTTTTGTCCTCCCAGTGGAGATTGGTTTGAATGATGCTGATGCGGAGCGTTGACATTTGATGGATCCTTACCGGGTAAAATTAATGCTTTGCCGGCAATCAACATCCTGCACCGGTTGCCCCAGCGGCAGCATCCCGGTAGCCACTCACAAATCAAGATCGTGAAGCTGCCAACCATCAATTCTTCTCCCACTACACAAAGTTCACGCTTAGCGTCAAAGATTTGAGTTTCGGGGGCAGTTTACCATGTTATACACACAGCATATTTACAATAAGAATTATCTTTAGAAAACAAGCCACCAAACAATTATTATGGGAGCGATTAAACGGGAGCATATTCTTCGTCAATTGAAAGCTGATCTAATTGGGAAAGATTCTTACCGTGGGGTGACATTAACCTATTCATGGCTGGCAAATCAATTCGGCCATTTTTCGCTTGGCTATATGCCTTCCTTAATAATATATGAAATTCTTAAAAATTACACTTCACTTTCTGACCCTTCACTTTGGGCTGCCGTAATTGTTTCAATAATGTGGCTTCTCTTCGAGTTTTATAACTTTTTAGGGCCTTTATTGTCAAATAAACAATCTCTATCCAAAGTGTTATTTGTATCATCAGGGAAAAATTATGTTTTTAAACCAGCCTGGGGTAATGTCGCTTTCGATACGTTCACAGATTTGTGTTTTTTCTGGTTTGGTGCTTTTTCAGGAAGCCTGTTTCTACATTTTTCTTGGGCAGTAATTTATATCCTGCTTGCTTTATTACTTATATTGATTTACCCGGTTGCTTTCTGGTTTGTTACCAAAATGTATATGCAATATGCAAGATTCCCAACTCAATTCCGTCTAAGCCAGTGGCATGGTGAAATAAACGGAAATGGAAAAAATGCTATTCTAAAATTTGGTAATAAGAAAGATTTGACATTGGGAAAACATCTATTCATCTTTGGAGGAAGGAGAAGTGGCAAAAGTTTGTTAAGTGTTGGTATTGGAACTGAATTTTCCATAAGAAAATACTCTTGCAGCTATTACACTGGAATGAAATTATATAACCTGTTTTCCTTAACCGATGAAGAAATTAAGAAGGCAGAGGAATGTGAAGTTTGGTCTTGGAGAACAGCTTCTGTACTTATTATTGATGACATTAATCCTGGGAGCCCAATTCCACATAATTTCATTTCGCCAGGGCAGTTCTTGGAAATATTAAATACCCAGGTGCCGGGAAATTTGTCAATCCAAAACACTACTGAACTTGTGAAAAAAAACGTGATTTGGGTCATGGGTAATGAAGAAAACGAATTGAATAATCCTGATAGCTGGAAAAAAATGTTATTAGAAATAGGAGTGCCAGAAGACAAAATATATTCAGTTCATTTGGGGTTTAATTTATAACTTCTTTTAGCAGAAAGATTTAGGGCAGAATATGATTATCGTATGCAAAACTTACTAAATGAGTAAGGCTCCTTACATCAAAACGTTTGTACATTGGAATAATCCTTTTTTCAATTGCAGATTGAGACACATTGAACAAGTTTGCAATTTCTTTAAAAGAATGGCCAGTAGCAACTAGGGCTAATGCCTCTTTTTCTTTCCTTGAAATTGCATGATGATGAAATAATGTTTTATTGAGTTCTTCTTCAAATTCTGACTTTTCAGGTCCATACGCTGCATAGCGCATAATTTTTCCAAACTTTATGCTTCTGGCAATTTGCGAACGCCCAATTATCTCAGTTACATTCCCGTTCTCCGCCTTAAATACACCAACTCTCGAAATCAATGGCACATGAGTTCCATTTTTATGTATTTTTTTTAATTCGATTGTAAAACTATACTTTTCAAGATCTTCAGTTTTACTTTGGATAAACATAAGCGCCTTATCATTCAATTCATTTGAAAACGGTGCATATTCAGGTGAGGTAATGCTGACAATTATGAGCATTGTTATTTCGTCATCCTTATACCCCAGTACTTCTTCCCATCCATGGGCAAATATCATTTTGTTTTGCTTGAAAGAATATATATAAACAGCTTCTTCAGGAAACTTTGGAATTGTTTTTTGAAAGAGTAAATACTCCTCACAATTTGTGTCAGCAGGAATATCTGTAATAAAAGATCTGGAATATTCCCCGTAGTTGGTTGGTTTTTGTTCCATGACAAAGTTGTTTTAAGCTATTAAAACAACCTGCGAATTTTCGCAGTTGACTTGCCTTTTTCTGAACCGTACTTTTAATCTTCAAAAAAGCAGAGGTCTAGAATAAGGTTTCGACAGTAATATATGGAATTAGAATTTATTCTGGTTACGAATGCAGCAGCTTTTTAATAAGGGGTGAATAGAACTGATAAAGGGTTCTTTTCAGATTGTAAATTGGAATTGGAAGATTTTACTTGCAAATCATATGCTTAGGTATTACTAAAACTTACTTTATGATTAAGTCATTATTTTTATTTGTTGCACTTGCTTTTATTGGCATCAAAGGCAATTCTCAAATACTCGATTCAGCGGGCATGACCCGGATTTTGGAAAAAGGAAACAAGCAAATTGTAAGTGCAATTTCAAATCAAACAAAGGAACTTAAAGACAGCATTTTAGCTCCTCTTTCCCAGGCCAATAAGGCTTCTCTGAAACCAAATAAAGCCATGGCAAATTTAATCACACTGCTTCCAGCCATTTTCTTTGCACTAATAATTACGATTGTTGTTGTCAAACTTAGACGGGACAATGTAAAACTTAGCGACTTTTTAATAGACAAGGAGACACAAATTTCCTTAAAGAAAGAGCTGTCTAGAATAGCGGAGGCAAATTCAAGTGCAACAATTGCCGCTGCTAATGCTATAAGAGCAAACGCTCCTGCATATGCCGCTGCAAATATTGCCCCACCTGAGATTCCGGCGCCTCCCGTGAATCAGGATACTAATACAAAACCTGATACTTCTAAAGAACAAAGTACTAGCAGGCTCATTGCCTTCATTTCAGGTTTAACATCTGTCGCAATAGCTGTGTGTATCGCAACATTCTATTTTTATAAATCTTTCTTGGGTGAAGCAAATGTAAGTGTCGGAAATCTTGCAAATATATTATACGGGTTAGGTCTTGGAGTAATACCTTATGGCTTTAATAAAATTTCAAGTGCACTAAAATGATAGCATTTCTTCTTTTGTCGTACTGCATATTCACTTATTATTTAAATAAATACAAATATAATGGTTCAAACAAGAGTAATAATATTTGTAACTCTCATACTAATATCTTTACCCTCAGCTTGCCAAGTAAGAGTAAAGCTGCCAAATGATTACAAGTGGAAAAATGTTTACTCGCTTCAGGTTGAGGATTCAGCAATACTTGAAGTAAAAAAAAGAGGCAAACTTAAAAAAGGCGATATAACAGAGATAAGAATACTAAGACTGGTTCCCTTCCAAGACCTTGAGAAACTGCCTGACCTAAAGGGGCTTGACGAAATTATTATAAAAAAAAGCTGCCAGGAGCTAGTAGAATATTTTAAGACAACTACTATGCCGTTGACCCTAATAGACTCCGGCCCACTTGATTTGACCCCAAGAAATTCAAAACGTGTTATAAAACTTTCAAAAGGTTATATGCTTATTGCAAGAACAACATCAGAAAGTGCAGTACTTAATGTTAAACAAAAAAAATGATTCTTTATGCCAACCACCAATGAACAAATAATGGATGCTTTCATGGGAAAGCTTTATGACATAGTCGCCGCTAAAAATACAATTGATGGTGTACAAGAAGATAATCCTTATGTATCTTTTACAAGACCGGGTATTCCAATTACACCAGAGTCGCTGGATTTTGGCTTTGCTGTTATGGACCAACATCAAAATATACTGGCTGCTGATTTTGCTGAATTTGCAAACGAAATACCAGCTATTACAGGGTTTTGGAATCCAACAGGTAGAAAGGTATTTGATGAATATTGGAAAGTGATAAACCAGCCAGTGTTGCCAGTCTCTCAAATGAGTCAACAAGAACAAGAACAACTAGATAGAGCAAATCAATTTCTTTATAAGGAAGAGCAATATCAGGATGTGATGACCGGGGACATTGTTAAGGTGATGGTTGAATCATTGATTTATGAAAGATATAAACTTTATAAGCAGAAGTATGAGACAGCCTTCTTTGAATATCAAAAAGCATTCAAGGATTTTATTTTGAGATCAGACAATCCTGTGGAAGTTGAACTATGGGCACAAACTGAACCAATTCTAAAAAATAAGCTGAACATTGCGTTTAGAGAGTGGCAGACATTCGGTTTGAAAAGCAGGGTTGAGGAAGTACAGGCATTCAAGGAAAACTTAGAGCGAAGGGGGCCAAATCGTCTATGGGAAGAACGAAGAGAGAGATATAGGAGCCATACCAGGAGTAACTTTCAAGGGGGGACTTATCAACTTACTAAGTATTTTCCTGATAAATTTTGGCTAACAGGTGCTAGTTCACCTTGGATGAATTATTCGTTCAATCATAATGATGTACATAAAGTCGATACTTCCAGGAAAGAAAGCTATGGAGGTGGAGCTGGTTTTAGTTTTGGATTTTGGTCAGTCGGAGGCCGCATGCAAAGGGATACTTCCGATCAGTATTTAAAACATGAAACTGAAAAATTTGAAGTGCAGTTTGAAATTGCAAAAATACCCCTAAGAAGAACTTGGTTAGATGCGGGCGTATTTTCCAGCAGGGCATGGAAATTTGACAGCCAAGTAATACCACAAACAGAGATTTTAAGTGATGGTGGGAGCCCTCCTAAAGGAACAATGGTTTCTTTCCCGACATCTTTAATTTTGGTACGCAATGTGAAAATATTGACTGACATGACATCGTTAACTCAAACATCTTCATGGTCCCGGATTACTGGTAGTGCAAGAGTTGGCTGGGGCCCATTTTCGGTTCGTGGAAATTATTCGAAAGAGCAATCCACACAAACACATGATTTTATTCAAACTGGGCAAGGAATTGAAATACCTGGTATGCAGGTAATTGGCTTTGTTTGTCAGAAACTGCCTAAGTCTCCTGACCCTGATTCTAACCTGAATTGGCATCATTAATTAAATAGGGCAATAAATGGCAAGCGCAAAAAAAATCATTGAATCCGCAGCATACCATTTAGGAGAGGCATATGTTTTTGGCACTGTTGTGCCGATGAACAATCCTGAGTGGAAAGGACCTTGGGATTGTGCCGAGTATATCACTTACATAGTTAAATCAGTGACCGGTGTTATTTATGGTAGTAAGAACAATGACAGCTATACAGGATATTGGGCAGAAGATGCTGAACACAACAAGGTAATTACTATTTCAATAGAACAGGCAGTAAAAACGGAAGGTGCAATTCTTTTAAGAAAACCAAAACCAGGTATGATTGGCCACATTGCCTTTTCAGATGGAAAAGGGAATACTCTAGAAGCAAGGGGTAAGGCTTTTGGTGTCTGTAAATATGTAGCATTAGCAAGCGATGGGTCAAACAGTCGTGGGTGGGATATGGGAATTTTAATTCCAAATGTTGAGTATCTTCCAGAAAACGAGGTATAACGACCACTATGTTATTCCTTCCCCGACGGGTCTCCTCCAAGCGTAACCAGCTTTAACAAACCCCCGCGAAGGGACCCGTCGCTTGTGGAACCTGGTCTTACTCATTCTTCAAATTTCAGAAATTCCTGGTAATCTTTTACGCTAGACTTCCCTTGTTTACCCCGGAAATAGAACCTGGCCGGGCTCTGCGGGTATTGCACTATATCCCGTGCCGGCATTCATTTACCTGAACAGGGGTTATCAGGAATGCTGATCAGTTTTTGCATTATGCACTTCGCTGCCGGCATTCCTAAACATCAAAGCCCGTTTCCTAATCTCTGGTTTCTCCCCCCTGGTAGTATAAGAGAAGATGCAGGTGATTCCATAGCAAGCCGAGCCGGCTTTGAAAGGTTCACAAGGAAGACACCGGCCGAAGGAAATCACAAGTAGATACATTATGTAAAAACCATCAGTCAGTTTCCAAGCCAATATTCTCCTTATTTTTTATTCTTTCGCTTTCCTTTTATCATGCCCGTCTTCCTGCTGACCATTGCCGGTAATGGGGGTTACCTGGATTGTAAAAATTAAATCGTCAAAATCATCATCCGGATATCCATCATTACAAAAATAACGCTTCCCATCAGGTATCCTCTCATAGTACAGGGCCGCGCCATTATGGCCATATTGCATTGGCCCGTTATCAATTCTCCAGGTATTCCATATTGTTAGCTCCCCTTTTGCAGAATTGAAAACAATCTCAATTATTCCAGGAGATGTATTTCGCCACAAGTAAAATGCATCTTTCAGGTGCTCATCATTGACTAAAAAATCACCTTCCCCCTTCAAAAATACACCTTGCTCCCAATCACTATTGGTTCTTTCAAAAATAATAGTAATCCTGACTTTAGTGAGAGGAAGTTCAATTTTATCTGCTATCTGGATAGCTTTCCCCTTAAACTCAAGCGGTTTCCACTGATTTTTTTCGAACAGTTCCTCAAAAACTATCTTCATCTTTCTATAATTTACGATAAGAATCTTTTGTTGCGTGCTGACCAGCAGCCTTCTTAAAAGTATTTTTTGCCGGAAAGGCGATAAGACGGTAAGTAAATAATTGTTGGAAATCAATACTTCCCGCCTTTCCGTCTTACCGGCTATTCCTTACTAGTGACTTTTAAAGATAGCCGCAGGCATTAATATTTCGAGCTCAAACAAATTCCCCGCTGATCGTAGTGTTCAACTTTCTTCTTCCAAAATAAGAAATTACATCGAATGCCTGCCCTGGTATACCCGGCGGCAAAAATAGAAATGATTTCGCGGGCTTTTGTATCTTTAAAATCCGCGGAAGCGGGGGACATTATACAATCAACCACAAACTTTGCCTATCGTTATGGACAATTCCCGGATAACCCCCAAATCAGAAACC
>JBBIUJ010000233.1:0-6980 GCA_037440345.1 Prolixibacter sp. | reverse complement strand
CGTGACACTACTGCCAGGCTGGAACAAGATTCAATTTAGCTGCAGATTAATACTTTGAGTCTACTTTGTGCATTCCTTTGTCCCGCACACGCGGGACAAAGGTTCACAAAGTAAAAGGCAGAATCAAAATCCTTAACCAAAGCGACTTTTTCCCCAAAGTGGCTAAATTGAAAATTTATTATCAGTTTAATTTTTGACGTATGGAAAACTTTCGATTTCGTTTTCGGTAAAAGGAAGCCACGAAAGCAACTTTTTATCCTGCAGCATTTTACTGTGCATGAAAGCATTGTTTCCATACATGACAGCCTTTGCATTGTAGCCGAACAATCGAAGATAGGCTGCTACAAATGCTGAATTGTGGCCGGTCCCGCAATAGACGGCGACCTCCTTGTTGGTCGGGATAGATTCCATTTCCGCGACAATCCCAAGCGTTCCATTTGTCTTGTAGCGCATGGCACCCGGTATATGCCCCGCGTCATACTTATCTTTTCGCTCGAAGTTGATGGTATAATAGTTTTTGGGCTGCTCAAAGATCTTATCCGCAGTGATAAAAGCATCGGCATAACCGGCAGCAAACAGACTATTGAAACGTGCGGTCATGATCTCTTCACCGGTCGATTTACCTGAATTCATTAGCGGAAAATCGGTGGACGAAGCTCTTTCATTCTCAGTTAACTCGAGTTTGCCTTCATACTTGTCGGAGACCTCCTTCAGCCAGACACCTTTGGCGAAATCTTTGTTCCAGCCACTCATTCCCCAACGCAGGGCATACACATTTCCATAGCCCATTAATCGCAAAAGTGATGTGGCGTAACTCGAAACCTGTCCTGAACTGCAGACCATGACAATCTTGTCGAGTTCAAATGGCTTGATCACATTGGAAAAATAGTCGGGGACTTTGCTGAATTCAACATTTACGGCTCCTTTGATATGCCCTTTGGCAAATTCATCCTTACTTCTCAGATCGATGATTTTGATTTTGCCATCCAGTTCCTTGTAAACTGCAGAAGCTTTTATCAAGGATGGGAAACTTCTGCTATTGACGTAATCGCCAGTTGTCTCCAGGAATTTCAACAATTTCTGCGCCTCAGGGTTTACCTCAACAGTCGCTGATTTGAGTTCTGACGCGGGAGCAGTTTCTGCCTGTTTCGGTTTATTTCCTCCACCGGAACAGGAGGCCAGGAATGCGACGAAAATTACCGCAACAACCTGTTGTATTAATTTCAAGTGTCTCATAATAAATAGCTTGATTTAAGTAACTATTTTTTTGGTACCACCAAAACATTCTCCTTGTCGTATTGAAGCGTCTCTGTCCGCTTTCCCTGGTCATCGTATTTGTAAACTGTGATGGCAACTCCGTTACCGGGATTGTTAATGATCTTTCTTTCCTTGTCCATCGAAATCCTCTTGACCACAGCGCCATGTGCATCGTATTCCGATTTGGTAACCGGTACGTTCTTGCCACTCAGATATTCATTGTCCTGATCAAACATCGAAGTTTCAGTCACATAGCCGTTAGGATCTACTACATTCACCCTTTTGGCCCAACCCCAGTAAAGGTTGGAAAGCTGACCAATCTTGTTGTGCACCGAAAAACTCAAAAGATCACCGGAACTGTTGTTCTCAAACTTAAAATAGGAGACGCCAATATCCCCGCAATTCTCAGCGGTACAGTTGTATAATGTATCTGCCTGATAATTTGCCATTCTGGTAACGTATCCGTTATTATCGTATGAAAAGCGGAGCTCATAGAAGGGGCAGAACTCGTTCATCACCACACTGGTGCCGGCCAGATTGAACCTCAATTCCTTAATCATGCCATCGGGAAGCTTCGTCCACTGGTAGTTGTGAATTTTATTCCGGTTTTCGACAGGAGCGCTGTTCTCATCCAGATAGCGCATGGCAACCCTCATCCCCGAAACATCCAGTTGGTATTCAAAGACCGAAGCCCCGCCGTTTTTTATGGGTTCGTTCTTCTCATTGAAGAAGCGTTTGATTTGTTTGTCAGCTTCGTAGGTATAGGTGACTTTGGCAGCGTTCAATGAGGAATAATCAAGCAGTACATTGTTGCGGTTGTATTCAACAGAAACCAGTTGCTTGTTCCCGTTGTATGTAAACTTATAATTGTTGATGGTTTTGGCCTCTTTGGCAGTCAGCTCATGTGACCCTTTTTCGGTATCCCAGGGTGTTTCGCTGAATTGAATGCCACGGTAATATTTCACCGGACTATCGGCCACTTTTTTCACCGGTTGCACACAGGCCTGCATGCCAATTGCGATTAACGCGAATAAAAATAATTTGCGGAATTTCATTTTTAGATAAGTTAAATGGATGATTATTTCTGTTTCAGATATGTTGTACTGTTTTAAGGTTCTTTAACGTAAAAATTGGATAAAAGTTTTGGGGAGGGTAGTTTCACTACAGGGTATAATCACAAAGATATTTCAGTTGTTTAAGTCTGTTACCGAAGTAACCCTTTTAAAAACTACATCTTTGAAATTTTTGAAATGCGCCTTGCCACATTCAATTTTTATTTTTTCACTTCCCCTCAATTCCTGACCGGAAGATTTGGTTTCTGCAACAAAATAGAACTTCTTCTCTCCTTTCAAAACAATTGCCCAGTCAGGATTGTAGGGCCCGATAGGAGTTGGGATTTTAAACCAGGTAGGTAATTTAAAATAAAACTCAATTTGTTCACTGCTCTCACAATCTTTGGCAAACTGACTTTCAATATTGCTATCCAGGGGCATGTAGTTTTCATAGATTGTTTTGGAATTGTCTGCAACATGATGTGTGAAATTGTCAAGATATATCTCAAAATTACTGTCGTCAAACAGACTCATTTCGTAAATCTTGTCCCCAATTTTCTCGTATTTTATTCCATCTACCATTAATTGATGCAATTCGTCTTTGATGATTGCAACAACTTTATCCATAAACAATTGAGGGTTGATTAATAATTCTTTCAATCGTTTGGAACCTCGCAATATTTCCAAAATAGTGCTTCGTGTCAATTCAGTTTTGTTCTGAATGTAGGCAAGCATATCAGGTATTTCAAACTCATTACCAAGGTCGTACTTAAACGTGTCGCTGATTAATTGACTACTGACTCCTTCGTCTGTTATCAATACTTTCTTTTTGGTGGACCTGACCATAGGCCTTTTTGTCTCATCCATCTTGCTTACAGCATTGGCAACAATGGTAATCAATTTTTCAGTATTGTAATTGACTGAGTATTTTGTCTGAAACCTGATCTTTTCCCAAATCTGCAAAAACAGAGGTTCTGCTTCGAATCCTTTTCTGAAATTTACTTTTTCCTTCTTACTCTTGTCCTTCGTCCTGCCGGAGAAATCGACCCCACAATCAACCTCAATCTCTTTTTGCAATGCTTTGGCAAAATCATCGTAACGTTCGTTGGCAACAACTGTCAACCGGTTGATATTACGGTCAAAGATCCTATCCCCATCCTGGTTGACCGATAAGCGTAGTCCCCTGCCAATTTCCTGGCGTTTTTTGATGGTTGATTTGGTCTCATTCAGGGTACAAATCTGAAAAACATTGGGATTGTCCCAACCCTCACGGAGTGCTGAGTGACTGAAAATAAACCGGAGCGGTACATTTAGATCCAGCAGTCTTTCTTTTTCCTGCATAATCTCTTCCGATGTGTCATCGTCTAACTGTGTCTCCCCTCCAGTATCTTTAACCCTTCCTTTGTTGTCTTGAGAAAAATAGCCATTGTGAAGATCTTCAACAGGATATGTGATTAACTCCTTGTAAGCAGGTTTGGAAATTTCCTTCTGATATATTTCTTCAAACCATTGGGCAAACTTCCCTTTGACAGGATTGCCATCGGGATCGTATTCGCGGTAGTTCTTCACCTTGTCAATAAAAATCAGCGAGAGGACCTTTATTCCTTTGCCCTTGTAATTTTTTTCTTTTTTGAGATGCTCCTCAACGGTTTTGCTGAGCATAAATCGCATAACCTCGTCATTCATACCTCCTTGGGTCTCACCTTTCTTCAATACAATTCCATTGCTCAGTTCGATCTGATCGTTGCCAAAATCAATCTCATAGATTTTAAGCCCATCGTATTTCTCGTTGCTGTTTGATAATTTGTACAAATCCAGGTTTTTGCCATTGGCGGTAACCGATTTTCTGTTTATTCCGTCCTTGGTTGCAACATCAATTTTAACTTTGGCGTTTATTGAGTTCCCTGTCCGTGTAATATTTTCCAATTGGAGAAACGGACTATTGAAATCATTCTCACTCACCACCGAATCTACTTCAATCTGTTTTACCAGCCCTAAGTCGTAGGCTTTGACCGGATTAAGCGAATAGACAAGGTTGTACAGGTTGGTATGCGTGGCAGAATAGCGGAGCGTACAAAGCGGGTTCAGGTTTTCGATTGCCCGTTTCCGGATCTCAGTTTCCATGTTCTGCGGCTCGTCAACAATGACAAACGGATTGCAGCTGTGAATGAACTCAATCGGCTTTTTACCGGAAAGTTTATCGTTTGGTTTGTTGATAATGTTCTCATCCTTTGCAAAGGAATCGATGTTGATGACCAATATCTGAATGGTATTGGCCGATGCAAAACTCCTGAGACCGGATACTTTGCGACTATCATACACATTGGAGGTAACCGGAACCTTGTCGTAAAGATTTTGAAAATGCTCCTGTGTAATTTCCAGGTTTTTCATCACTCCCTCTTTGATGGCAATGGAAGGAACCACAATGACGAATTTTTTAAACCCGTAGAGTTTGTTCAGTTCATAGATGGTACGCAGATAGACATAGGTTTTTCCGGTCCCTGTTTCCATTTCAACAGAAAAATTCCAGCCATTGCCAATGATTTCATCCTCCGTGGAGATCTTAATCCCATTGTTTTTCTGAATAAGCTGAATATTTTCGGCTACCTGATTGATTTTAGAAAAAAGCAGATTGTTTCCAAAACCATTTTCCTTCAACAAGGTCCCTGATTGACCCACTGTAAACTCAAAGTCATTGCCGTCTAAGGGTTGGCCTTCAAAAATATCTGTGACGGCTTTGACAGCTTCTATTTGAAATTCTTGCTTGCTATCGAAATGGAGCTTCATATCAGGCCGCTAAAGAATCTATTAACTGGTCTTTCTTCTTCCATGAAAAATCGTTTATTCCATATTCTTCAATGGCTTGCAACACTTCGGGCGCAACTTCTTTTTCCAAATCATTTAAGATGATGATGCCCTCACTGTTGCGTGCCAGTTTGGTGTCTTCGAATGCGAAGAGTTGCGCAATTATATTCTGTTTTCTGGGGCTGGATACCGCCTTAATTATTCTCTCCGGCGCTTTGGCCGAGGCAGGGATGAGAAAATCAAATTTGTGCTGAAAAGAACTTTTACCCTGAAGAATAATATTTGGTGAAAATCGGATGTCATTTTGCAGAAGGAAATTTGTGACGTCTTCCAAAAAGTAAGATTCAACTTTTGGTGATGCTACAATGAATAAATCATCAACCGATAGCATGGCCTGAATGAAGTTATGTTTGCGCATGGGAAACGTTGCAGGAGTGGCCATGATGGTCAATTCATTTCCTTTCAACATTACCCCAAATCCATTCAATATTGATTGCAATTCCTTCTGTCTTGCAGGTGTTGTAACATCCACCCCCGCCATTTCCAGATTGTTGATGGTATCGCCATCATCGGTCATGAATATCCGGTCTTTGTTATCAAGTTTTAAATAGAACTGTATCTGGTCGTTGATATGATTGACAAAAGGAGTGGTCACTTCGTAGTGCCCATTGATCTCTTTGTAGTTGATTTTTTGCTTCAACCATTCTGTATATGAGTGAATAAGGTCCTTCATATCAATAATGTTTTTGTGATTTTTGGCAGTTGTTTTACATTGCAGTATTTAAGGAAATCTACCATCATCTCATAAATGTCATTTCCTTCAATTTTCAGAATCAAATTGGCAGGTATGGCCCATTTTTCCCCGTAACCTTCAACATAAAGATGTATATGAGGGGTTGGAATTTCCTTTCCGTTGTAGGGTTCGAGCACTGGAAGAGGTATAACATCCGTCTCCGGATTGGTGTGCATAGATCCGTCCAAATCTAATCTGCGCAAAACATATGCCTTGCGAACCCTATTCTGATAGGTAATTTTAGTAATACGTATTGAACCCCGGTAAATATCAAAAAGAAAATTTTCCCTTTTATCTGAAGAGTTAAACGCAATGGTTAATCTCTGTCCTGATGAGGGGAATTGATATTCCTTTGCTTCCTCAGGATATTTATCCATCTCAAAGAAATAATCGGCATCCTGTTGCGAAATATAATGCGACATGGTCAAATCGTTTTAAAATCAATCCCAGCGTCCTTCATCTGCAATACTGCATTGGTTTTCAGTTGGTCGTTGTTTCTAAAAAGCCGATCGAGGGTGATTACCTTTTTCGGTTTGGCTGAAATAATGGTTTCTATCAAAGGCTGGTTTATCTCCTCCAAAACGATGACAAGTTCACCTTCGTTGACTGAATAGAAGTTGTTCATTAATTCTACTTTATCTGTAAGCAAATAGCCCGCTTTCAGAATTAATTCGTAGAGCATATTCTCTTTTTCACTTCCTTCCCGTACCGGATCGGTAAACATATCGAGTTGCTGTTCCAGGTTCTCTTCCGTGATTTCACTGCCACGCCAAATTTTGAAATTGGAGGAGGAGAGTTTGAACACTTTGAACCCTTTGTCAGCATTTGGATTAGACGGATTTATATGATTTACCGGATTTTCACTATTTTGAAAAAGTTTCTGTTGCGCCGCATTTCCTTCAGGAACGGGAATCTTTGAATCGGGTAAATTCTGGTTCAGACGTTTGATAACCCGGCGGATTCGTTCTTTGGAAATGTCTGCAATGGTTTTGTAACCTGCTTTGAATGCTTCGCTGTTCTCATCGCAAGGCTCAGGAAGTTGGACTAAAATAAATTTTCTGTTGCCGCCGTCT
>JBBIUJ010000232.1:0-7018 GCA_037440345.1 Prolixibacter sp. | reverse complement strand
AAACCCGGGATAGTTAGATACTTCATGCGTGGTCGAAACATGTCCGCCCGGGAGTGAAATATCCACCAATACGGTTTTGATTTTCGCCTGACAGAGGTACAATCCGGCAGTCAGTCCGCCGGGACCACCTCCCAGGACAATCACATCATATTCGGAAACCTGCGGCACAATTTTACCTGCAATTTTGCTGACGGATTCGGCCGGCAACATGGCATTCAGGTTTTTGACGATTTCGCTGCGCTTGATCCCTCCGGCCAACCGCTCTGTAACCTCTTTGCCCTGGTCGAAGAAAAGCAGGGTCGGTGATGATTTCACGCCCAGTTTGTCAGCCAACTCACGGTTTGCCTGACGGAAGATCTTAATAAATTTAATTTCGTGACCGTACATACCGGCCAGTGATTCAAATTTTGGCGCAACTGCTTCACATGGAGGACATTCTGTAGAATAAAAATCCAAAACTACTTTACCTCCCTCTAATACTTCCTGTTCAAATTCTGAACTGTTGATCTCTTTCATTTTAATGCTCTTTATGATATTTTAAATTCCTGGTTACAGATTCATTCCAGGCCAATTTTAGATTTTAGATTCCGCCTCTTTCGTTTTTTATTTCGTCCGTCCGAAATAATCAAATTTCATTTTTCAATTTATTACCGCGGACGGTTTATACTTAACATTCGCATTCCAGGGGTTCCGCTTCGCTCCACCCCTGGCTACCAAAATTTCGCCACTACGTGGCTTAATCCCCGGGTCGAGCTAGTCCATTCATCGTTTCTCCGTTTCATCGCTTCCACGTTTCCTTCTTCAATTACGGCATCCAGCTCTCAACGTCTTCACATCATCACATCTTCACATCATCTCATTTCTGGAATGCATTGTATTCACTTTCCACTCTCAACTTTCCACTCTCAATTTTCCACTTTCCACTTCCTTCTCCCCCTCGCCATGTCGCCCCTTCTCTCTTCCCATTTTCTGTCCGCTCTTTGCGTCATTGTAAATTGTCAACTTTCAATTGTCAATTCTTCACTGAAGTAGGCCTTAAATCCAATCTCCAGCAACTCTTTCACAGGACGGCAATCGGGCGAAAGGATGGAACCATTTTTATTTTTTGCCACAGAACCGCACCCTCCGCCGCATGCGAGTTGTACCGAACAATTCCGGCACTCCTCGATGGAGGTGACATCCCGCGAAGCCCATTGATGAATTAAATGTTCGTTTTTAGTTACCTCAGGGTAAAAAGTGCCCAGCGCCTCTTCCTCCTTACCGACTGTAGCCGTGCAGGAGTATATCCGTCCGGTGTAGTCAAATGCCCACTCTGATTTGCAGGCCGGACAGGCATCAAAAAGCGGGTCAGGCAGGGTGCCGTTTTCGGAAAGATATTTGGCCACCGAATAAGAGGGTTTGTAAAACTCCAGAATATGCGGATAAACTTCAGTCAACTCAAAAATTTTCCGAAACAGGGAAATCCTTGTAAACAACTGATCAGGAGTCGACTGACAGTGGTGCAGCTCATAATTCCGACCAATTTGTGTTTTGAAAAGAGGATGCGAGGTCCATCCTTTTTCGATGGCAAAAGTGGCCAGCTCCGGAAGGTTCTCAACATTTTGCTTGTCGATCACCATCCTGAGGTTCACCGGGAAGCCTGCTGCCAGTGCCGCATCGATGCCCCGAACGATTGGCTCAAAAGTGGGTGAACCTCCTTTGAGAAAGCGCCGCTGATCGTGAATTTTTTTGGTACCATCCAGGGTAATTTGTATCTCACGGATTTTCCCCTTTGAGAGCAGTTCAATATAATTTTCAAGGTAATAACCGTTGGTGACCACACAAATATCTATGCCTGCTTCATTGGATTTTTCCACCATAAGGGCAATCAGTTCTCGTTGGTGCGGTGTGTTCAACAAGGGTTCCCCACCAAATATGGTCAGGTATTTACGCCGGTTAGGCAATTCCTTCCTGACATATTCGAAGAAGGCCCGGATCAGTTCGGGGGTTGCACTTTGGTGTGGATTGGTGTATTCATCCTGGTAACAATAACTACAGCTGAAGTTACAACTGTAATTTGGTACGAAGAAGAGTTGAACCTCCTCATCGTCACGCTGATCTACAAAGTCGAAATAACGATTCCGGTAAAGCTTATTCTCATTTTCAGCAGTTACCAGATATCCCTTTTCGGCCAAGTCCTGCACCAGTTCAGGATGGATGTTTTGTTCTTGTTCTCCCGCCAACAAGGCATTTGCCTCATCTTCTGAGAGCAAATCAGCATTTCCGCTCAACAGATTGACCACGTAAAATTGATCAGAATGAAGGACCTGAGATACTATGTTGTGTTTTGATTTGAACATCAAGATATTTCCTAATTTATAATTTTCCTTTCGGTTCCCGGGCCAGCAGAAGGGTGGATAGTGCCTCATTCATTATTCGTTCATTCCGTCCGAAATTCTCTTTCACTTTTTTTTGAATATGCTACCGCGGACGGTGGCCTTTCCTGATTCAATTACCAGGGGTTCCGCTTTGCTCCACCCCAGGTTACAAAACTGGTCGTCCCAGATGGGACTGCACAAATGTTCATTTTCACATTTCCCAATTTTCACATTATTCCTCGTCCCAGTCGTCCTAGTCTTCCTAGTCGTCCCCGTCTCCCCCTCTCTTAGTCTACTCGTCTTTCCTTAAAGAATAAGCCTACCAGGGAATTGCTCCCCCGGCAGCTTATTCAGGATGATTTAGTCGTGGCATCCCACAACCGACTTGGAAGTCTTGGCACAGCACTGGGCTATTGCCACGCTTTTCTGCGCTTCCTGCTTTTTAACCAAACTTTTCATTTAAAAATTAATTAATGAATTACGTAATTATATATTTGCTTAGAAAAGCCACTTGGGAATTGACAATTGAAAGTTGACAATTGACAATTAGGTAGATACAATTTATTCCTTCCTGCTAAAATTCATCTCACGAGTATCTTTTAACAGCTATGAAAAACCATTATGATTTACAGCCGCAAGTTTTGCCTTTGGGCCGTTCTCCGGCTATGGTGAAACTGCATACTTCCACCTTCCCTTTTGGGTAAGGTTTGGATTCTTCCAGAACAGTGAGCGTTTGAAATCCTGCTGCGTTAAGGGTATCCAGATACTCCTGCCGTGTAACCGATCCTGCCCAGCACTCTGCAACTGCTACCGGGTCATTGCGGTACTCCTCCGGAACAGGCGAGGTGGCATAAATATCGCTTACGACAAACCGGCCGCCCTTTTTCAATATCCTAAAAATTTCGTTCCATACGGCTGTTTTGTCTGCTGCATGGTTGATTGTACAATTCGACACAACCAGATCGGCAGTTTGGTCGGGCAATTCCAGCTTCTCCAGTTCGCTTTGGATGAATTTTACATTGCTGACTCCAAATTTGGCCGCATTCTCCCTGGCAGTGGCCAACATGCCATCTGAAATATCTATACCAAATGCAAATCCTTCTTCTCCTGCCTGTTCGGCCATGCGAAGTACATCGGTACCTCGGCCACTTCCCAGGTCCACGCAAATTTCGCCAGGTTTGACTTTTGAGAAATTGAGTGCCCCACCACAGGATAGACAGCATTCTGTCTTCGCCAATTGACTGTATCTGAGATTTATACTAGAATAATCCATATCTTTGAGAAAACCGATCTATTAAACAAACAAATATTTTACAACTAAGTTCATCAATCATTGAATTGATCCGACAAATATAGAAAAATATATTTTAAATCGCATTACTATCACTTAAATCTTTTTATTATCACTATTTTTGCAAAATGAAACGAACAAGAAGTAATGCTCCAACAAAGCGTATGTATATAATACTTGTGAATTCCATCCGGCCAATAGAAAAAAACACCAACGGATGAAAAATTTCTTTTCAGAGGATCTATCTCAGGATGAGCTTGACTTGATGTTTCAAAGCGATGAGAAATGCCTTGAGTTTATCTCCGCGTTAAAATGGGGGGATGGATTCGAATGCAGGAAATGTGGCAACACCAACTTCTGCGCTGGTAAGACCCAGTTTTCACGAAGGTGCACCAAGTGCAAAAGTGAAGAATCTGCTACAGCCGGGACCATTTTCCACAATTGTAAGTTTCCGATCAGCAAAGCTTTTTACATAGCTTTCCAGGTATGCAAAGGAAATGAACCTATCTCAACCTACGAGTTTGCCCGAAGACTTTCTCTCAGACAGATGACCTGCTGGAATTTTAAATCTAAAATAAGCGCTGCCCTTGATTCGCTGACTCATCTCTCCGATGACGAGAAGAAGGATGTACGAAAGCTTTTTACTTATTAGGAAGTGACTAAAGTGACTATAGTGACTAAAGTGACTAAAGTACTTACGCGACTATAATTATTTGTCAGAAGTTCAAAATTTTGGAGCTTCTGATGTGCCGGTATTAGTGTATAATTATTCAACACTTGCCTGCATGTAAATATGTCGTTATTTGCATTATTTCGACTTTTTGTACATTTTTATAAAAAAATCTAATATTTAACAAATTCCTAACATAAGTCATTCAAAGTTAAGGTAATCTTTCTCTAGTTTTGGGCGGTGATGCCAGTTTGGTCCGTGATTCTGTTCCATGAATACCCCTTCGCACCATTTTGGTTCAGTCAACTAAAACCAGAAGAACTTATGATTACACACGATGAAATTTGTAGTGTCCATTCGATGACTGAAGCTGATAAATACAGCATGCTCGAAAAGGTAATGGACGATTATGACCACAAAGAGAGCAACCTGATTCAGATTCTGCACATGGGACAGGCCATCTTTGGCTACCTATCGGCTGAAGTCCAGTCCTTCATTGCCGAAAAGATGGATATTCCCAATTCGAAGGTAAACAGTGTGCTCACCTTTTACTCCTTCTTTTCGACCAGGCCCAAAGGTAAATATACGGTATCCATCTGTCTTGGAACGGCTTGCTACGTGCGGGGAGGCAAAGAAGTAGTCAATAAGCTGAAGGAGGTTCTCTCTATTGATGTAGGTGAAACGACCGAAGACAAGATGTTCTCGCTGCAGGTAATGCGTTGTATTGGCGCCTGTGGACTGGCTCCGGCTATGACCATTAATGACAGTGTTTATAAACAGGTCAATCCCAATAAACTGCACCGTATCCTAGGGATGTTGAAGTAAGTATTTCATCGACATTTTCCACAGTAATCAGACAACCAAACTCAAAAAATTATGCATATAAAATCTCTTAAAGATCTGAAAGGGCTTAAAGCTTCCTTTCAGAAACAGGAGGCCCAATACCCGTTTGTCGCGCATATCTGTTACGCCGCGGGATGCCTTTCGTCCGACTGCCGTGATGTAAAGGACTCTTTTGTGAAAGCCCTTGAGCATGAGAAGCTGACGGATAAAGTAAAAATCAACCGAACAGGCTGCATGGGCGCCTGCACGTTGGGGCCAACACTCATCATCAATCCGGGCACGACTCTCTATTGCAATTTGAAGCCTTCGGATATGCCGCATATTGTCAAAGAGCACATCAAAAAAGGAAAGATTGCTTCAAAATATTGTTACAAAGATCCCGAAACCGGCAAGGAAATCCCGAATATGCAGGAGATCAATTTTTTCAAACATCAGAAGAAGATTGTTCTCCGCAATTGCGGTGCCATAGATTTCGCGTCCATCGAAGAATACATTGCCAAAGAGGGCTATTTCGCCCTCTGCAAAGCGCTCACCTTAATGACCCCCGGTGCGGTAGTGGATGAAATAAAAAAATCGGGTATGCGCGGAAGAGGAGGCGGTGGATTCCCAACCGGGGTCAAATGGGAAATGGCGTCCAAAGTAATCAGTGATCAAAAATACATCATTTGTAATGCAGATGAGGGCGATCCAGGCGCTTTCATGGACAGGAGCCTGCTGGAAGGTGATGCTCATGCAGTGATCGAAGGGATGATCATTGGTGGGTATGCCATTGGCGCTTCACAAGGCGTTGTGTACATCCGTGCCGAATATCCTATCGCCATCGAACGGTTGACCATTGCCATTAAATCGGCAAGGGAAAGCGGACTATTGGGCAAAGATATCTTCTCATCAGGTTTTGATTTCGACATCGAAATCAGGATTGGTGCAGGAGCGTTTGTTTGTGGAGAGGAGACAGCCCTTATGGCATCGGTCGAAGGCCGAAGGGGTGAGCCAACCCAAAAGCCACCTTTCCCCGTTCAGTGCGGTCTATATGGCAAACCCACTGTGATCAACAATGTGGAGACGTTCGGCAGCATTGCACCCATATTGCTAAATGGAGCCAAATGGTTTGCTTCGATTGGGACCGAAAAGAGCAAAGGAACCAAGGTCTTTGCCCTGGCAGGCGATATCCGCATGAAAGGCTTGATAGAAGTGCCAATGGGTATTTCCCTGGGAAAAATTCTGTTTGATATCGGTGGTGGCATCCCAAAACACAAGAATTTCAAGGTGGCCCAGACCGGAGGACCTTCTGGTGGTTGCCTTACTGCAGAACACCTAAACACACCCATCGATTACGATTCTTTGATCAAACATGGTGCCATTATGGGTTCAGGCGGATTGATCGTCGCCGACGAAGATACCTGCATGGTGGATATGGCGCGCTTTTTTATGGATTTCGTTCAGGAGGAGTCGTGCGGAAAATGTACGCCCTGCCGTTTGGGAACCAAGAGGATGCTCGAAATACTTGAACGCATCACAGTAGGCCAGGGAGAGGAAGGCGATGTAGAAAAACTGATTGAGTTGGGGACTTCCATCAAGGAATCAGCCATTTGCGGGCTCGGTCAAACGGCTGCCAATCCGGTTCTCAGTACCATCAAAAACTTCAGGCACGAATACGATGAGCACATTCAGAAGAAATATTGCCGCTCGGGAGTCTGCAGCGAGTTGTTCCTTTCACCTTGTCAGAATGCTTGTCCGGCAGGAGTGAACGTACCCGGATACATCGCTCTGATTGCTGCCGGCAGGGTCAAGGATGCCTACAACCTGATCCGACAGGACAATCCATTCCCTTCCATCTGTGGCAGGGTTTGCACCCAT
>JBBIUJ010000231.1:0-7025 GCA_037440345.1 Prolixibacter sp. | reverse complement strand
TGCAGGGGAAGGCAATAGCTGGTACAAACCCTATTTCTGGGGCGAGATTTTCGAAAAAGTACGCAATACGGATGAAACCGGGCTTTCAAATGGCCAGTTGCAGATCAATTTCGTTAAAAATACCTGTGATGCTGTTCAGGAGGACCTTTCCGACTTCTTCATCAAAGTCGGGATGCTAAAAGTTGTGGATAAAATATTTGATGATTACACTCCCGCACGAAAGACCATCACCCAGGAGATGATTGATGAGGTAGTTGCTTATGCCAGGAAATATCCCAAACCCAAAACAAACTGTATTTATTATATCAGCGGGAACAGCGTGGATGCATTTAAAAACAGGCGTCAGGTGAGCGGGCAGTACAACAGCGGAATTGCCGGTACAACCACCAGGCAGGTGTCGCACAGTGTCTGGGCAAATGTGACGGTGTTTGAAACCTATGCAGGTAGCTTACTTCAGAGTATTACCATGGCCGGCACCGGCAGCAGTAACAATACCTTTACCAATGTACCCTATCCCTCAGATGCTACCCGCATTGAAGCTGTGGGATATGACGGAACCAGGGTGCTGGTTTATGGAAACAGGTGAAATGGGGTTGGTATAGAATTGGTGAGGAATAACCCGGGGATACCTCATGCAGACTCCGAAATCCATTTAACTGTCTGAAAGATTTGGTCTGTAAATAATTCCAATATTATTCCTGCGTATTTACATTTAGCATCTATAGCCCTAATTTTCTTCGATTATCAGTACGTCCCAGGGACCTATTTCGATTGATGTACCCGAAGTAAGGGCCTTTCCCGAAGTTAATTCATATCCGGCTTTGTGCGGATAAACCAAACTTGATTTTTGGGAGCTGTAGTTGTAATAATAGTGTACTTTTTTGCCGGAATCGTTCACCCCGCTTTTAGTCACAAGTGGCCAGTGCAAATTTTGATCAACCGTTCTAATTCCGGCACGTTCCATTTCCTGCAGTATCAGTTTTTCCTGAATGAGGTCGGAGACACCGGTCCCTTCGTAGAGTAAAGTCCCTTTACCGAAGTTGTTAATCGTGACGGCAGGGTATTTTCCGAAATAGGGATGATCATAATATGCCAATGGTTTGGCGGTTTCAGGAATCAGGTATTCCCCCCAATCAAAGACTTTGTTTGATGCTTCGTCAACCTTGAACGGATTGTCCTTCAGGCTTAATTCCTTGAAATTGGTGAATTCCTGGTAATAGAAACCGCAGGCTTTGCGAAGTGGACCAGGAGCCAGCACCGGACGGACCATTGAATTTTCGTCGCAGAAACCGCTCTTGAACTGCATAATTACATGGCCGCCATTTTCAATATACTTGCTGATTCTACTCAACAGATCGTCGCTGGCAATATACAAAGCAGGTATGATGACCAGATCATAATTCTCGAATTTGGCGTTTTCAGGAAAGATGAAATCTACACCAACATTGTTGCGGAACAAGACTTTGTGAAACTGTCCAACCAATTCGTTACGGTACATGTTGGACGAACCGCCCCACATATCTGTTTTCCCGTTTTTGAAAGGCATTATATTAAGTGCCGCATTGGCATCGTGGCTGAACAAAATGGCCACTTTGTTGGTGATTTTCAGGTTAACCAATTTCTTGCCAAACTGCTGAATTTCGTGTGCTGTTTTCGAGAATTCGGCATAAGCCCTGTTGGGCTGCAGGTCGTGCGACAAGACACCTTTCCAGTAGGTCTCCTGGCCATAGTGAATTGAGTGCCAGTGCCAGTATTCAACCATGTTGGCGCCAGAACCCATGTGCGCATAAACGTTCATGCGCAGTTGCCCTTCATATGGTGGAAACTGTGATTTCGAATCCCAGCCGATGGTTTGCGCGTTTGTTTCGGTGATCAGGTAGTTTTTCATTTTCACAGAACGGAAAAAGTTGCCCGCGAAAGCGATTTCGTCGCCGGTCAGATTGTCCTGTGACCCGTGATACACATTTACGGCCATAACATCCATCTTTTTCGAAGTCTCAATCTGGTCAATATCCTGAACCGATGGCATAAAACAATGGGTGATAAACTGATCGGGACGTTTGTATTCGCTTACAATCCCGGCTTGCCAGGTCAGGTAATCGGCCACGGATTTGCGTTTGAAACGTTCCCATTCCAATTTGTAGGCTGTATTGGTTACGCCGTCTTTTTCAGGTAGTTCGTCCCAACCGTTAATGGTCATACCCCAGTAATTCAATCCCCAGATTTTATTCAGTTTTTCAGTTGTTCCAAATTTTTTCTTCAGGTAATCGACAAAGCTGATGTGAAAATCGTAATTGTTTACACCATAAGATGTGGTTTCATTATCGACCTGATAGCCAATGATGGCAGGATGTTTGGCGTAATGTTCCATCATTTTCCTGATAATCCGTTCAGAATAAAACAGGAAAGTCGGATTGGTGATGTCCATATTCTGACGAATTCCGTAATAAGCCTTACCTCCCTTTTCATAATTGACAAGCACCTCAGGATGCTTGTGCCACAACCAGGCCGGAATCGAATAGGTTGGTGTTCCAAGGATCACTTTGATGCTGTTGGCATGCAGGCCGTCAATGATCCGATCCATCCATGCAAAATCGAATTCGCCTTCGCGGGGTTCAAACAAACTCCAGGTCGATTCGCCCAAACGAACGACCGACATTCCCGATTCTTTCATCAGTTTAAGGTCATCGGCGAGGCGGTCGGATGGCATATATTCCTGATAATAGGCTGCACCATAGAGCACATTGTTCATTTTTGCAGGTTGCCCGATCAATGTTTCGGTGCAAAACAGCAGGAAGAACAGGAGGATTTGATTTTTCATGATGGCATGATTTTTAGTATTGGATAGATTAACAAATTTAACAAATTGGTGTGAATTTGTCGGTGAAGATTTATTGCTGATTTTTCCTTGTGGGTTTTCCCGTAGGGAATTCATATCAATAGAGAATCGTTCATCCTAAAGCAATTCCTCGTATGGGGATTAATAGGTTTTATGCCAATGCTGTTTATCCCCGAACTGGAAACAAAAACGAGATTTGTTTCGCAAGAGTTAACCTTGAAGATATTCAAACTTCAAAGTGACTTTCCCCCAAAACTTGGCGTGAACTTAGCGTATCAAAAAAAGGCACTTATAAAATTTTTGTAAGTATCAGTTTGTCAGGCAACTTAGGAGAGACCCGAACCCCAACCTTCCGAACAAAGAGACAGGTTGCTTTGTTTAATATGCGAATGCCAACAAAATTCAAGCAATACCGTATACCTACGTAATCGATTTGGAAAATATGGAACTATTAGACCTGGTGCGAAATAACCTGGGGAAACCCTATGAAGACCTCGAATTTCTTTTAAGCTGTTTGAAAGAGGTGATGATGGAGTCGGGCGAAGTTGAGTTGGCTGCTGAAATTCCCTGGATTAATCCGATAAGTGATTTTCAGCATAATTCTTTTTCAGGGAAACAGCTTCAACTGTATTCGGTCTGTTTTCAGTTGCTGAATATTGTAGAGGTCAATGGGGCAGTTCAGAACCGAAGATTGATTGAGGATCAAAAATCGATGGCCGACATCAATGGTTTATGGTCATACAATCTTCATTTGTTGCAAAACAGTGGATTCAGCGCCGAACATATTGCCGCACATTTGCCAAAAATTCAGGTTGAGCCGGTATTAACCGCTCATCCTACTGAGGCCAAGCGTACAATCATGCTTGAGCATTTGCGCAAACTCTATTTGCTGGTGGTGAGCAGGGAAAATAAGATGTACACCAGAATTGAGCAAAACGAAATTCGACACAACATAAAAATTGCTATTCACCGAATTTGGAGAATTTCAGATGTATATACGGAAAAACCTGATGTAAGCTCTGAACTCGACAATATCATTCACTATTTGACGCAGGTACTCCCCGAAGTTATTACCCTTCATGACAGACGGCTGATTCAGGCCTGGACCGATGCCGGCTATAATCCGAGTCTTATTCATGATGTCAGGCAATTCCCAAAAATAACCTTTGGCAACTGGGTAGGTGGCGACCGCGACGGTCATCCGCTGGTAACTGCCCAGGTTACACAGCAGACTTTGATGAAATTGCGGCTAAATTCATTCCGGGTCGTAACCCGAATGCTGCTGAATTTGCAAAACAACCTCAGTTTCCATTCAAAGGCAGAGGAATTGGGTCCGGAATTCAGTTCGCGTTACGAGCTCCTGCACAATGAAATAATTGGTTCGGATGGTTTAAGCAGAATCTTGTATCCCAATGAGGCGCTAAAACAATTTATCGAATATTTGATCATGAAACTTCCTGTGTCCATTGTTGAGGGGCACATTCAGGAATACAGGGATAAATCTATTAGTTACCAATATCCATCTGAATTGGTGGCCGATTTATATATTCTCGAAAAAGCTCTAATAACGAACAATGCTTCGGAGATTGCGTTTTCTGATGTGAATGAAGCCATTCGTATCGTAAACACCTTCGGTTTTCATTTGGCAAGACTCGATGTTCGCCAAAATAGTCGTTTCCATGAACTTGCCCTTGCGCAGTTTATGGAGGCAGCCCAACTTGATGGAGAAGAATTCTTAAGGTTGGAAGGTAGTGACCGTTTAGCTTTTATCAACCGGGAACTGGATTCTTCACGCCCCTTTACACATCCAAATATATCTATCGGAAATGAGGCGCGTGCAACCGTTGATTCCTACAAGGTTTTGAGCGCGCACATTAACAAGTATGGCACAGAGGCGTTGGGTTCACTCATCGTGAGTATGACCCGCAATGTGTCTGATTTGCTTGTGGTCTATTTGCTTGAACGTGAAGCCGGACTCCTTGTAAGTACTTCGACAGGGTTAGCCTCCCTGGTACCTGTTGTTCCGCTATTCGAAACAATCGACGATTTGATACAATCCGACCAGATCCTTGACGAATTTTTATCCCACCAGGTGACAAAAAACAGCCTTCTGCTTCAGCAAAAGCAAAACAGGTCAGATGTTCCCGTGCAGCAGTTAATGATCGGTTACAGCGACAGCAACAAGGATGGCGGAATACTGGCCAGTCAATGGTATTTGTACAAAGCACAAACGAAACTCATTGAAATTGGTAAAAAACATGGCGTTAAAATTCGGTTTTTTCATGGGAAAGGAGGGTCTATTAGTCGGGGGGCCGGACCAACGCATTGGTTTCTGAGAGCATTACCCCCGCTTTCTGTGAATGGTGATATCCGGTTTACCGAGCAGGGTGAAACAATAGAACGCAAGTATGCCAACAAGAACAATGCGGTTTACAACATCGAATTGCTGACAGCAGGGACATTGGCGGTATCGATGCTGCAAAACGATCGTCCTGCCAAGGAACATGCTTTGGCTTCTGAACTTAATTTTTTGGCAAACAAAAGCAAACAAGTATACGAAGAACTTACCAAAAGGCCCGGGTTTATTCAGTTTTACGAGAAGGCAACACCGATCGATGCCATTGAACAAAGTAAGATTGGAAGTCGTCCTTCAAGGAGGACCGGCACCCGGACACTCAATGACCTCCGGGCCATCCCATGGGTTTTTAGCTGGAGCCAATGTCGTTTCAATATTCCCGGCTGGTACGGAGTTGGAACATCGCTCGAAACCATGCGCAACAACGATCCATATAAGTTCGAACGTTTCAGGGAAGCTGTAAAAACGGATCCCTTTATCCGGTATGTCCTGACCAATGTCGATTCCAGCCTTGCCTCATCCGATGAGGAAATATTTAAGCAATATGCGCAATTGGCATCAGAAGTACCGCAAAGCGAGGAGATTCTAACACAAATCCTCAAAGAATTTGAGTTAACACGGCAAATGATAGATTCAATTTTAGTCGCGTCGATTTCGGAACGAAGAAAGAACCACTACTATTCCACGCTTTTGAGGGCCGAGGCCATGCGCCCGATGCACCGGCACCAGGTAGCGCTTTTAGCCCAATGGCGTCAGTTGAGCAGGGATGGCAATTCAAACGATTCGGATAAAATTCTTTTTGAATTGCTGCGATGCATCAATGCCATTGCCGGGGCAATCGGGTTTACCGGATAGTAACACGTTAAGTAATTGACAATGGACAATTGAAAGTGGACAATTGACAATGGACAATTGAAAATTGACAATGATGTAAATGTCTGTATTTGATAGTATTATACAGAAATAAATGCGATGGTTATTTATTCACACATCTTTAATGCAGGAACATGAATATCAATCAAATATTTGCCAACAACCAGGCATGGATTGCCGGAAAGTTGGAAGGGAATCCAGAGTACTTTAAAAATTTGTCGTTGGGGCAAAGTCCGGAAATTTTGTACATCGGGTGTTCCGACAGCCGTGTCTCGTCCGAAGAACTCATGGGGGCGAAACCCGGAGAGGTATTTGTTCACCGCAATATTGCCAACATGGTCCCAAATACCGATTTGAATGTCATGTCTGTGATCAACTACGCTGTATCCTATTTGAAGGTGAAGCATGTAGTTGTTTGCGGGCATTATTACTGCAATGGTGTAAAAGCCGCAATGCAATCGGAGGATATGGGAATATTGAATCCCTGGCTACGGAATATCCGCGATGTGTACCGGATACACCGCCACGAACTCGATGCGGTCTCGGATGAGGAGTTAAGGTACAAACGGTTGGTAGAGCTTAATGTCCAGGAGCAATGTGTGAACGTTTTAAAAACATCTGATGTTCAGAAGGCCTACAAAGAGCGTACGCTAACCGTTCATGGCTGGGTTTTTGATATCAAGAGCGGGCAACTTGTCGACTTGAAAATAGATTTTGACAAGATATTGAAGAATATCATGGAGATTTACCGGATTATATGATTTTATTTGGGTATAAAGGCAGTGCGCAAAAAAAAGACACCCACAAATTACTTGTAAGTGTCTGATTGTTAAGTGACCCTGGAGAGACTCGAACCCCCAACCTTCTGATCCGTAGTCAGATGCTCTATCCATTAAGCTACAGGGCCATTGGCGTCGAAACGCGGGGACAAAGAAAAGCTTTTTTTTCGATTTTTCA
>JBBIUJ010000230.1:0-7027 GCA_037440345.1 Prolixibacter sp. | reverse complement strand
TGGCAATGGCTACCCTTTTGCGCATACCGCCCGATATTTCCGATGGATACAGTCGATGCGCCCCCTTGATGTTGACCCGGTCGAGGCAAAAGTCAACATGTTTACTTTTCTCAGCCGTAGACATGCCAGTAAACATGTCCATAGGGAACCGCACATTCTCTTCAACATTGAGTGAATCGAACAAGGCCCCACCCTGAAACACCATCCCCATCTCCTGCCTGAGCAACTTGATATCCCTGAAATTCATTTTCCTAATATCCCTTCCATCGAAAAGAATCTCGCCTTCATCTATTTCAATCAACCGAACGATAGATTTTAGGAGTACAGTTTTCCCTGATCCACTCTGCCCGATGATAAGGTTGGTCTTCCCCTTTTCAAAAAGGGTAGATATATCCTTTAGTATAGGCCGCTCTTCAAAAGATTTCTTTATGTTTCTAATTTCAATCATTTAAATAGCAGTTGAGTCAGTATCAAGTCGGCAAGAAGGATAAGAATACTGGTGTTAACAACGGATCGCGTACTGGCACGACCTACCTCCAATGCCCCGCCTTGTACATTATATCCCTGGTAAGCCGGCACTGTTGCAATCAGAAAACCGAAAACCAGGGTCTTTATGATCGAGAAAGTAACGAAAAAGGGGACAAACATCGTCCGGATACCACCCATGTAAGTCGCAACTGTTACAATCCCGGAAAGTGGGCCGGCAATTAAACCACCGATGATACCACAAAATACGCTTAGGATAAAAAGTATGGGACTGATAAAAACAACGGCAATAATTTTTGGAAGAATCAGGAAAGCTGCCGAGTTGACGCCCATAAGCTCCAGTGAATCGATCTGTTCTGTTACACGCATACTGCCGATCTCCGAAGCGATATTGGAACCTACTTTCCCTGCTAGCATAAGGCTCAAAACAGTGCAGGAGAATTCAAGAATGAGAGTATCGCGGTTTCCTAGTCCGACAAGATAAGTTGGCATCAAAGGATTGGACATGTTGTAGGTCAATTGCAAGGTTATAATCCCCCCCATAAAAACCGAGATAATAGCAACAATACCAAGAGAATGAATTCCCAACTTTTCTATTTCGAGTATCAGTTGACGCCAATAAATACGGCTTCTCTCCGGACGGCTAAAGACCCTTGACAACAACAAAAAATAACTTCCGATTTCACTGAAAACCTTCATGAAATTTTTTTATAAAAGTACAAATTATTTAAATATTGGGGGGATTGGTTTTGCCACTCTCTTTTAAACGGAATATGAGTTGATTTTGAAAAATAAAGCTAATTTTGGTGAAAATCGCCAAAAATGGAAAATTGTAAAAATTTTTGCGTCATCATGGCCGGGGGAATTGGAAGCCGTTTCTGGCCTTTAAGTACTACCGATCACCCTAAGCAATTCATTGATATTCTGGGTATTGGAAAAACATTGTTGCAGCTTACCTTTGAACGTTTTAACAGAATTTTGCCTGCCGGGAATGTTTATGTTGTTACCAGCGAGAAATACAAAGAATTGGTGATGGAGCAGTTACCCCAACTTAAGGAATCTCAGGTTTTGCTCGAACCGCTCAGAAGAAATACTGCCCCCTGTATCGCTTATGCAACTTATAAAATATTGAGTATTTGTCCAACCGCAAGGATTGTAGTCTCACCTTCAGATCATTTGATTTTGAAGGAGGATCTGTTTCTCAACGAAATTGAGAAAGGTTTAACCTTCGCAGGCGAAAATGACGTTTTGGTAACCCTGGGCATTCAACCTTCCCGCCCGGAAACTGGTTATGGTTATATTCAGGTAAACGAACAACTTGAATTCAATGGCTACGGGAATCTTTACAAAGTGAAGACTTTCACCGAAAAACCTGACCGTGCCATGGCCCAGGTTTTTGTTGATACCGGAGAATTTTACTGGAATTCGGGCATTTTCGTATGGTCCGCGCTGACCATTCAGAAAGCTTTTGAAAAATATCTCCCCGATGTAAATACCTTGTTTGAAAAGGGACGAAAACTGCTTAATACCCCCGATGAGGTTTTCTTTATCAACAAGAGCTACTCAGAATGTCCAAATATTTCCATCGATTATGGTGTCATGGAAAAGGCAGATAATGTTTTTGTGTTGACAGCAGATTTTGGCTGGTCCGATCTGGGTACATGGGGTTCCCTATACGAAAATCATCCGCATGACAACAAGGGAAATGCCGTTTCAGGGGCCAAGGTTTTTCTTTATGATACGGAAGGCTGTATCGTTAACCTTCCGCAGGAAAAGATCGCTGTCATTCAGGGGTTAAAAGATTACATCATCGTTGAATCTCAGAAGACTTTGCTTATTTGCAGAAAAGACGATGAGCAGCAAATCAGGCAATTTGTAGCCGATGTGACCCTGGCGGAGGAGAAAAAAAGCTGATCACTAAATCAATGATTTCTTTTTAGTGCCCGAGGATTTTGATCCCTTCAACTCTTTCAACAATTTGTCTCTAACCGATAGGAAGTTAGCCTTATTGGCGGGGGTGATCGGATTGGCAGGAGGTGATTTTAATTTGAGCGGATCGACTGGAAATCCATTCATGAAGACCCGAAAATCCAGATGTGGACCGGAAGCAAGCCCCGTTGCCCCGACGTATCCGATCAAATCGCCCTGCTTGACCCTTGACCCTGCCTGAATTCCGGCGCCAAATTTTGAAAGGTGCATGTAGGTGGTCGTGTACACCGAATTGTGCCTGATTTTGAGAAAATTACCTCCGCCCCCAGGCTGGTAAGTTTTAGTCAGGACCACCCCGTCACCTATCGAATAAACAGGGGTTCCGGTAGGAGCAGCATAATCTACACCAAAGTGTGGTCTAACAATGCGCAAAATAGGGTGCATCCTCGCAGCTGAAAAACGCGAACTTATTCTGAACATCTTCAACGGAGCCTTTAAAAATTCTTTGCGGATACTGCGCCCCTGTTCATCGAAATAGCTTTGCCCATCCTCCTGTTCGAAGTGAATGGCCGTGAAGTCTTGTCCTGATGAGTTAAAAATGGCAGCATGGATCGTACCTATTCCCAGCTTTTCTCCTTTTACGTAGTCCTGGTCATACAAAACGGTAAAATGATCCCCCTTTTGAATGGCAAAGAAGTCGATAGACCAGGCAAAGAGGTCGGAAAGCTGGATAGCCAGCATTGGATCGAGATTGTTCTCTTTCATGGCATTCCACAGAGAAGAATTGATAGTGCCCGAAGCCACCTTTCTTGCAGTCGTCAACTCGTTCTTCCCAGGAATAACTTTACATGAATCAAGTGTTAAATTGTAAGTGTAATAATTGACCATGTTCTCAGAATAGACAAAAAAGAGCGGTTTACGAAGGGAATCCCGTGAATAGAAGAGAGCATAATCGTTCCCGACTTTCATTTTCCGGAGATCAAAAACCGATTTTGGAAGGTGCGCAATCTTATCGATTACCAATGACGATACCCCTCTGTCCGTGAGAATATCCGAGAGGCTCTCATTCGGCCTGACATTATTCTCTTCAACATGGAAGGAGTCGACAGGCAGGCCATACAGCAGTTTAGGCTCGGCCAGAAGGATGTCCTCTTTTTGATCGACTGTGGGGATCATGTAGTTGTACCACATAATCCGGGAGAAGGTGAAAAACAGCAGCAGAAAGATAGAAATTCCCAGAAACCATTCCGGAATATTTTTCTTTCGCGTGGATCGCCTTCCAGCTCGTTGAAGCTTGCGGAAGAATTTTGATTTAATGTCTGATTTCATCAAACCCCTTTCCATAAACACCCATTACTGAGCCTTGTGAGATAAAGGCCTCGGGGTCGATCTCTTTTATTTTTTGAAAAATCATGGGAGATTCCCTCTTTTTGACCACGGTCATGATCATCTTCACCTGTTTCTTGGTGTACCAGCCGGTACCTTCGATGACTGTCAATCCGCGACGCGATTCTGTGTTGATAAAGTCCGCGATCTGCTCATACTTTTCAGAAAAAATAAAAAGCTGAACGGATTGCTGCGCACCGGTAAGGAAGGCATCAACCGAATAGGCAACAACCCACATGGTCACATAACTGTACACCAGCTTTTCGATAGATGAAACGAGAAAAAATGAACTGGTAATAATGATCACATCACAGTACAAAATAATCTTACCAGGACTAATATTTCTATACTTGTTAATGATCATGGCAATAATATCTGTACCACCGGTACTGCCTCCCTGGTTGAAAGTAATTCCCAAACCAACGCCGCCGAGGATTCCTCCTAATACAGAAGACAGGAAAATATCCTTTACAAGCGGTTCTTTAATAAAAATTTGCATCACATTGAGCAGTATGGAGATGACAACCATACTAAAAAGTGTCTTGAGGCCAAAACTTGTTCCCAGAATCCGAATTGCAAGGATGACCAGGAAACTGTTTATTATCAGATAAGGGTATCCTGTGGGAATGCCTGTCGCATAGAAAATCAACATTGAAATTCCAGTAACTCCCCCGGCAGTAATCTTCAAAGGAATAAGAAAAGCGGTCACCCCAAAAACATACATCGCGAGGCCGATGATCATAAAAGCGTACATTCGAATGATCGAAAATATTTTCTTGCTCATGGGGAATATTTAGAAGCGCTAAATTAAATCTTTTTTAAAAATTTATTTAATTTCACGACGATTTAGCAAACTAAACTTTTCCAGTAAAAAAATCGAATCGACTAAAAATCAAATTTTTCAACGATAAACTTATTTTAATCAAATTATATAGATATGAAGATTCACGAATATCAAGCAAAGGAGATTTTTTCGCGCTACCGAATCCCCGTAACCAACGAAGTAGTATGTTACAATGTTGATGAAGCGGTAGCGGCTGCGGAGAAGCTTGGCCTTCCTGTAGTAATCAAGGCTCAGGTTCTGGCAGGGGGAAGAGGGAAAGCCGGCGGCGTGAAACTTGCACGGACAAAGGCCGATGTACCTGAACTTGCCGGGAAGATCCTGGGCATGGATATCAAAGGGTACACAGTCGAAAAAGTATTGGTTGCGCAGGGGGTAAAATTTTCGTCCGAGTTTTATGTAGGACTTACAATAGACCGCAACTCCAAATCTGTTATATTCATGGCCAGTAGTGAAGGCGGCGTTGAAATTGAGGAAGTTGCTAAGGACAATCCGGATGCCATTCACAAATTTATTATAGACCCTGATTTGGGTTTGACGCCATTTCTTGCCAGGAAAATCGCCTTCGCACTTTTCACCGATTTTAATCTGGTGAAACAGGGAGCAGATCTTTTTCAAAAGCTTTACCGCATTTTTATGGATACCGATTCTTCCCTGGTAGAGATCAATCCTTTGGTCATCACTGAGGAGGGTAAACTGTTGGCATTGGATGGTAAAATGAATTTTGATGACAATGCTCTTTTCCGCCAAAGCGCCATCGAAGCGCTGAACGAACCAACTGTAGATGAGCTAAAAGAGCTTGATGCCAAGGAGAAGGGATTGACATATATCCGATTGGATGGTTCAATCGGATGCATGGTAAACGGGGCAGGATTGGCAATGGCCACACTCGACCTGATCAAATATTTTGGCGGAGAGCCGGCCAATTTCCTGGATATTGGAGGAAGCTCAAATCCCCAGAAGGTAATCGATGCCATGAACCTTATCCTTTCCGACAAGAATGTGAAGGTTGTCATGATCAATATTTTTGGTGGTATTACCCGTTGCGACGACGTGGCCCGAGGTTTGATTAGTGCCCTGGACAAAATCAAAGTGGATGTTCCAATTGTGGTACGACTTTCCGGAACAAACTCAAAAGAGGGACTTGAAATTTTGAAACAGGCCAATCTTCCGATCGTTGAAACCATGAGCCAGGCTGCTCAGAAAGCCATTGAATTGTGTGGAAAAAATTAAGCAACAACTTATTAATTAAGCTATGAGCATTTTAGTCAATCAAAATACAAAATTATTGGTACAGGGGATCACTGGCAGGGATGGCAGTTTCCATGCGGGTAAGATGAAAGCTTACGGAACAAATGTCGTCTCAGGTGTTTCGCCAGGCAAGGGTGGTGCTGTTGTTGATGGCATTCCGGTTTTTAATACTGTTGAGCAAGCGGTCAAAGCGACCGGAGCTAATACTTCCATCATTTTTGTGCCTGCCCACCTTGCTGCCGATGCCATTCTGGAAGCATCTGAAGCGGGTATCGATCTGGTCATTGCCATTTCGGAGGGCGTTCCAACACTAGATATGGTGAAGGTAATGCCATATCTCTCGAAAAAGGGGACCAAACTGATCGGCCCCAATTGTCCCGGCCTGATTTCTCCCGGAGAAGCCTTGGTAGGCATCCTTCCAGGGAATATTTTCCTGAAAGGGAATGTAGGTTTGATGAGCAGAAGCGGAACCCTGACCTATGAGATGGTATACCAACTTACCAGTAACAATATTGGGCAAAGTACCTGTGTTGGTATTGGGGGCGATCCGGTGGCAGGGCTCTATTATCTCGAGCTATTGCAGATGTTTCAGGATGATCCAGCCACTGAAGCCATCGTGCTGATTGGTGAGATCGGCGGCGATGCTGAAGAACGTGCCGCACAATTTATCAAGGAACATGTTACCAAACCTGTCGTCGCATTTATTGCCGGTCAGTCTGCCCCTCCGGGAAAAAGGATGGGACATGCAGGGGCTATTATCTCTAGCGGAAGCGGAACAGCAGAAGAGAAGATCAAGGCTTTCGAGCAAGTAGGGGTCAAAGTTGCCAAGATTCCAAGCGAAATACCTGATCTACTCAAACAGGTGATGAAGAAATGAGAAATAAAAAAGGGAGAATCGCTTCTCCCTTTTTTATTTCTCATTTCTTGCTGCTTTCAGCACTTCGTTAACCGAGCCATGGAGCAGTAACAATCTCTTGGCCTTGTCTTCGCTGTAGCCCAATTCACTGACGATCATTCGGGTTCCCCGGTGCACCAGTTTTTGGTTGGTGAGTTGCATATTGACCATCTTATTTCCTTTGACTCGTCCCAATTTGATCATGACGGAGGTAGTGATCATGTTCGGGATCATCTTTT
>JBBIUJ010000229.1:0-7034 GCA_037440345.1 Prolixibacter sp. | reverse complement strand
AAATTGTACCGGCAATTGCAGCGAGGCATCCGGCAAAGGCAGCGCCATATTCATGACCAAAGTTACCACGAATGCCCCATCCAATGGAGAGAGCTATCCCAATTAATAAGACAGATCCGGCTCTCCGGATAGGAATTTGATTGGTTGATTGCATGTTGTAGTTGTTAGTAGATGGAACAAAAATATTCCTTTATTTCAACTAATTCAATAGCCAAAACTATTTTGACAACATGCAAAATTTTACTTAGGTACTTCCAATTGGCATTGCGTATGTAGCAGAATTCAGTTTCGGGGTACCACGTTGATGAAGCATTTGCCGTTGCTGGATTTACCTACACCAGCTCGTTATGGTAATCGAGGTTTTCCAATGTTCGGAACAAATCCCGTCCATAATTGTAATGATTTACGTTACCCTCTTGTTCGCACAAAAAAGCGGTAAATTGTTGCATTTTCTTACTCCCAACGGCTTTCCCATAGCGGTAAATCAAGCCTGGCTCGCCACCTCCTTTGGCCGAAGCATCCGCAAAATTGACGACCCAACCTTGACGATCGGCATATTTTGGATAAGGCACCCACTTCTGATTCTGTACCAGAATTGATTTTAGCTGGGAGACATTTGTTTTGTTTTGAAGCAAATCCCTTTTTTCATAGGCTTGAGCCACCAGCATTCAAACCAGAAGTATGTGGAGTAAAAATGTTTTCTTTTTTGTTGATAAAAAATAAATGGTCAAATTAGTTTTTGAGTTGAAATACCCGGACATGGTCGAAAATTACCTCATCGGGGAAATTTCCCAAAGCAGGGTCGCCTCCCCAGCCGGTTAGTTCAGAAGAAAGAATCAGGTATTCGCTCCGTTGAGAAACTGCTGTGCTTGTTCGCCAAGTTTCTATACCATCAACATAAAAAACATATTCATTTTTATTCCATTCCAGGCCAAAAAAATGGTATCCGGCTTTTACTGACGGGTTTGTTGTTTTGGCGCCTATCGTCTGATGATCTGCACCATAGCCATTCCAGTGCAGGTTGTGATAAACGATGTCAGGTGTTTTCCGGTGGTATTCAAAGATATCGATTTCTGTTCCATTCATTGCCGGATCCCCTACCTGGCTCATTGTCTGGGCTTGCAGCCAAAAGGCAACATGTGGCCCTATTTGTTGATTCATCCTAGCCCGGCATTCGAAATAACCATAGGTGGTCTCGAAAATTCCCTGGGTTCCCAATTCCCCGATATAATATTTACCATTGGCATCCTTGGTCACCTTGATTGAGACATGCCCCTTTCCATCCACCGAGATGGCTTGGCGGGATACCGTACCATAATTACGTACAGTTCCCTCTGCCCGGTAGTTCCATTTGCTCATATCGACACTTGTTCCCGAGAATTCATCGTTCCAGACCAATTGATAGTTTTTGAGGTGGGCCGGAAGCATTGAGTCTACAGGTTTTTCTTCGGTCACCGTATCTTTGGGGACAACTACATCTGCAGAGGACTTGTTACAAGACCAACTAGCAAGTGAAAGGAACGTTAAAAGAGATAATATAGTTTTCATCTTTCCCAAATTTAAACTGCTGAAATTTGTGTATTATTGCCTATTATTCAATTAGATAACAAAACGGAATGCCTGGTAGCCAGGGACAGCCACATAATCATTTTCACTTTGCATGGGCTTTTGTCATATCCAGAAATGTCGTTAAAATGAATAATTGGCCGTTTGTCAAACCTAAAAATCGGATCAACAAACAGCCAATTTTTATCTGTACGAGGATTACCAACCTGGGTTTTGAGTCAAGGCCGGGTTCATTTCTATTTCGGTAGCCGGAATTGGCCACAAATAGTCTCTCGATGTGAACAATCTGGTGAGCAAAGCTTTGCCGGTAATTCCAACTTCAACTTTATTGTTTAACATCTGCTCAGATAGTTTCCATCTTCGCAGGTCAATTTCCCTGTGTCCTTCATTGGCCAATTCAAATGCACGTTCCCGGAATATGCGTTGGAAAACCTGATCTTTGGTCGTTGCTGCTAACCATGCCGGGCCACTGTTGATCCCGGGCATTTTAACCCGTGTACGAACTTTGTTAATGTTTTCAACCGCTTTTGCCAGATTGCCATCTTCGTTGTATGCTTCCGCAAGCATCAAATAAACATCTGCAAGCCTGATTACCGGCCAATTGATTGGTGTATACTGACGGTCGGTGATCAAACCGTTGATATTCCCTTCCGGTACGAATTTGCGCCAGAAATAAGTTTCCCATCCACCTTTGTTGTTTCTGATGAACCCATTTGTTTCATTTAATGTTTGAATAGCACCGGCTGCATTTTTAGCAAAAACAAAATACATGTCTTTTGGTGCATTACTGGCCCATCCCGGGTAGTGGGAATAAGGGGTTATTACTGTTGCCGCAAGCCTTGGATCACGCTTGGCAAACATATCCTTGATAGTTTGTGCTTCAGCAGGTTCGGATGTTACGGTATTCAGCGCCGAGTTTACGGTAACGTACCATACTTTACTTTTTACCGTAGTGCCTGAATTATATCCGGGGAATACATCTTCCCAATTAAATGGCTTTCCGTCGTTGTATTCATACATATCGGCCAGGCCTACTCCAGCAACGGTGTTGTTCCAGCAGCTTCCATATGTGGAGCGGGTCCCTGCATAAAAAGCAAAAGGCATTCCATATGGATTTCCGGTTCCACCCATGTTGCTGACAACAAATATCATTTCGCTGCTACCATCGCCACCAGGGAGGAAAAGGTCTCTAAATGAAGTGTTCAGGTTGTAATTATAGGATGGTTTAGCTACTTCTTCAAAATCGGCAATTGCGCTCTTATAATTTTTTTGGTACAAATATGCTTTACCTCTTAAAGCATAAGCCGCCCCTTTGGTAGCACGTCCCCAATCGGAAGTAGTCCAGCTTACAGGCAGTATAACCGTAGCATCAGTTAAATCCTTGATAATTTGGTCGTAAACCTGATCTACGGTCGCCCGGGGTTTCATCATGTTATTGAAATCTTTGTTTACATCAGTGGTTTCATCATAAATAGGAACTCCACCGAAGTAATTTACAAGATAGAAATAACCAAGTGCACGCAGAAATTTGGCCTCGCCTACCATTTGATCGCGTTTGGTTGCATCGATATGTGCCGTTTGAATATTTCTGATGGCATTGTTAGCAGACTGAACAGATTCGTAAATAGTAGCCCATTTATTGTTCATAAATCCAGTACGGGCAGTTGCAGTTCCATCCTGGATGGGGCCATAATTATCGTACCCGGCGCCAATTTCAGAGTTGATATCAGTTAAAAATTGTTTCCCAAGGTAATCATCAGGTTTTAGGGAGGCATAAACCCCCATAATTCCTTGTTTGCATTGGCTTTCGGTTTGCCAGAAAGTTGATGAACTTGGCTGGTCAAAAGGAATCCGATCTAATTTGTAGCATCCTGACAAGGTTAAAAGACCAGCGACCATTAAAAAATATATTAATCGTTTCATTTTTCTTCGTTTTATGCTTTTTAAAGATTGTTTCTTAGAAAGTTATATTGACGCCCACAGTTGCCTGACGCATTGCAGGGTAACTTAGGTTGCCGGTTTCAGGATCGATACCTTTCCATTTTGTGAATGTGAAGAAGTTTTCGAGCGAGCCAAAAATGCGAAGAGTGTTTATGAAGGCTTTTTGTGTCAGCGCATTTGGCAAGGTGTAACCTAACGAAATATTTCTGATTTTCAGATATGAACGGCTGCAAAGCCAAAAGTCTGAGATTTGCGTGTTGAGTGTTGACGAATATTCCAACTGACGCGGATAGGTGAAGTTCCCGGTTTGAGCTTTTTCCGGTGTCCAGGCTCCTTCTGCAATTTCTTTCGAGATTTGATATCCCCATCTTACTGTAGGTGTGAAATAAGCATCCTGAAAATATCCCTTGTATCCTGCGACGCCTTGCAATAAAACACTTAAATCAATGCTTTTATAGGAACATCTTAAGTTGGCTCCATAAGTAAAGAGTGGTGTCGATCCCCATCCTTCGATGACCCGATCGTTGTCGTTCACCAAACCATCCCCGTTAGTATCTTTGTACAGGAAGTCTCCTTTACCAGGCACACCATATGGGAATACAGTTTGCTTTACGCCATTGATCACAGGTGCGTTAGCCAACATTTGATTAACCAAAGCAAGATCGGCGTCGGAGGAAACGATGCGGTCTACCACCCGCACATATCTGACATTGATTGGTTGTCCTTCGGTTATCAACTGGGAACCGCTAATGGAATAAAAGTTTCCCCTGAACTTGTCCACATTGTTGTGAATGTAGGTTACATTACCGTCGACACCGTAACTAAAGTTTTTACCAATCTTGTCATTCCATGCCAAAGAAAGTTCAACCCCCTTGTTGGTTACCTGTGCAGCATTTTGTTTTGGAATGATGGTTGTACCATGTACTGCCGGAGCTGGGAGACTGATTAAAATGTTTTGGGTCTGTTTGTTAAAGGCTTCGATGGTTCCACTAAACCTGTTTCTGAACATGCTGAAATCAATACCCGCGTTGGCAACAACCGTACTTTCCCAGGTAAGAATCGGATTGGCGATTGCTTTTTGGGCAAGTCCGGAAGCAATTGCTTTGTTTAGAACATAATTTGCGATTCCATAGGTCGAAAGAGCATCGTAGTTGCCGATTGAATTATTTCCCAACGATCCATATGAAGCCCTTAATTTCAAGTTATTAAGCCAGTTTTTTGTTGTTCCCATGAACTCTTCTTCACTGATGCGCCATCCAATTGAAGCGGAAGGAAAATATCCTTGCCTTTTATCTGATGCAAACCGTGATGATAAGTCGGACCTTAGATTAAACTCGGCCAGGTATTTACCTTTCCAGTCGAGGTTTACACGGCTAAAGAAAGAGCGCATGGCCCATTCGCTGGCAGACCCTGAGGCAGACATGTCGCCGGTTGCTCCATTGATTACCGAAAGGGAAGGATCAATCAAATCTTTACGGGAAGCCGAGAAACTTTGTGAGCGATATTGTTCCTGACTCGCTCCGGCCATTACCGTAAAATTCAAACGGTCGCTAAAGAATTTATGTTCATAACGGGCCACTCCATCCATAAAATTACGGAAATTTGTCGTATTGCTGTTTGAAACACTTGTCTGCACAACACCCGATGATTGGATTGTTTCATTGTAAAAATTCCATCTGTCAATAAACACCGGCCGTACACCTTGTGTTGTCGTCTGCGCATTTTCATAGGAGTAAGAACCAGTAATTGTTAATCCTTTCAGGGGATTGATGGTGGCGTACATTCTTACTTTGGTAAGATATGAATTGTACAATCCCGTTGTGTTGTTCAAATTTTTCAAAGGGTTGTTGTTGCCGGATTGGCTATCATCTTCGGTATTGTTTACGCCTCCATAGCGGCCATCCGGAGCGCGGAATACCATGCTTGGTGTCGTGGGAGTCATGTAAGTAAAGACATTGTCGATCTGACTTGCACCTGGCTGGTCTTTCCCGATATTTCCGCTGATCTGTGTTCCTAAAGTAAGCCAGGAGGTCAAGGTCGCATCAAGATTCGAACGCATACTGAAGCGCTCTGTCCCACTGTTTTCCATAACACCTGGATTTTTGCTGTAATTGAACGAGGTGAAAAATCTCAGTTTTTCATTACCGCCACTGGCTGAGATATTGTGTTGGGTAGCTACTGCAGTATTAAATATGTCCAATACGTTGGTGTTTGGATATTTTAAAGGGTTTGCGCCATTGTCGTTTCTCCACTCATCAATTTTACCCTGGGAGAAAGGTTTGGGTTTGTTTGATGCAGCATAAGCATTATTTATATAGCCCATATAATCAGCATAATTGGTAACATAAGCCAACTTGCTTAAGTTTGCTGACTCGAAATTTACGTAACCGTTGTATTCAACTTTCAATGAACCTTTTGTTCCTTGTTTGGTCGTAATAAGAATTACCCCGTTGGCTGCCCTTGAACCGTAGATTGAAGCAGAAGCTGCATCTTTAAGTACCGAAACCGACTCAATATCCTGAGGATTTACGCTGCTCAACGAACCTTCAACGCCATCGATCAAAACATAAGGCGAGGAATTGTTTAAAGTTCCATTTCCTCGAATCAAAATAGAAGAATTACCATCATTGGTGGGTCGTTGGTCGCCAGCATTTACATACAAACCGGTAGCTGCTCCCGAAAGCAACGAAGAAGTGTTGATTACCGGACGGGAAGATGCCATGTCTTTTACATTTACAGAGGATACTGAACCAGTTAAGTTCACTTTTTTCTGGGTACCATATCCCACGGCTACCACCTCTTCTATGCCTATTGATTCTTCCGTAAGCGTAACATTGATAGACATTTTACCTGCAACAGCGACTTCCTTTGATTTCATTCCAACAAACGAAAAAATCAATGTTGCATTATCCGGAATATTGGACAGACTATATTTGCCTTCCGCATCGGTAATAGTACCATTGGTCGTGCCTTTAACCGAAACCGTAACGCCTGGTAATGAACCACCAGAATTGTCTGAGACTTTCCCTGATACTTTAAGTTGAACCTGCGTTCCCATTATTGGATCGGGAGAGCCCTTCACCTTAACAACAACATAGCGATCAATTATTTTGTATTCCAAACCCGTGTTTTCAAGTACCTGATCGAGAATTTCGTTGATCTTAACATCCTTCAGTTCAACTGACACTAATTCTCTGTCCTTGACATCTTCTTTGTTGAAATAAAAATAGAACTCACTTTGATCTTCTATTTGTCTGAAGACATTGATTAATGAGGAGTTTTTGGTATTGACATTTAGTTTAGTGCTCTGAGAGTAAGTAGTTGCGCTCATGGCAACCATACCTACAAGTAACAGAATAACAGTTAGTTTCATTATTCTTAATTTTTTTGTCCACGACCCTTTATCGCCGAGGATAATTCGATACATTTTCATAAATTTCGATGATTTAAATTAATATTGATGATTGGTTTGAATCTTAAACTGACGGTGGGGATGGTACGAACATCTTCACCGTTTTTTCTTTTTC
>JBBIUJ010000228.1:0-7042 GCA_037440345.1 Prolixibacter sp. | reverse complement strand
ATAACTGTCAGACGTTCAATCAACCGGAAGAGATAAAGCAAATTAAACTGTTTGGCAAACTATGGATACAGGGAACAAAGTATCAACAAGGTTAAGTAAAATAGCACGCGATTTGAACGTGGGGATCTCTACCATTGTGGAGTTTCTGAACAAGCAGGGATTCAAAATGACCCCTGATCCCAACGCGAAGATCGATGTCGATGCCCAGATGCTCCTCGAAAAACAGTTTCGCAAGGATCATGATGCCAAAGTTGAGGCTGATATGCATCGTCCCAACCGTTTGAAAAGAGATACCATCAGCATTGAAGATGTTCATCATGGTGAACACAAAGTTCAAACCGATGACTTTGAAGATGACTCAGTCAATATTACTGACAACAGTCTTCACGGTACCAAGGATTTCAAACACCATGAGCCCCAGTCCAAAGCTGCTAAGCCGGAAATCACACATACTCCGCCACCGGAAAAACCCGCCATCAAAGTGGTTGGTTCGGTTGACCTCGAAAATCTCTCCGCTAAAACAAAACCTTCAGAGCCAGTTACCAAACCTGTAAAAGAGGAGAAAAAAGAGGTACAAACACACGAATCCGTCGTTGAAAAACCAACCGCTCCAAAAACTGTTCCCGCACCGCCGGTAGTTGCTGAACCGGAAGTAAAAGCTGAAGTATCGCCCAAGACGGAGAAAATTGAGAGTGTTCCGGAAATGATCTCCAATGTTACCCAACTTGAGGCCAACATCAATATCATCGGGAAAATAGATCTGGATTCGCCCAAAGTTTCAGATAAAGGCAAGAAAGAGATAATCCTGACCAAGAAAAAACATATCACCCCCAAAAGCCCCGATGGAAAACCATCCAAACCTGGTCGCGAGGGAAAACACCTTGAAGATGCACTGGAAGAAATCTTCCCGGACTTGGCAGAGGTTCCGGAAGAAATTTTCAAACATGCCAGGGAGATCCTCTCTGGACCTAAAGTCGTAGGAAAGATTGAACTTCCTGCCGAAGGGCTTAAAAAAGGTGTCGGGGTGCGTGACGATGACCGGTCCCTCCGCAAGAAAAAACGCAAGCGCGTATCCAAAGATGCAAAGGAGCGTGTTCTTCTGAACATCGAAAAGAAGGGCGACGAAACGAAAGATAAAAAAGAACCAGGGAAAGAAAAGAGTACCATCAAGAAAAAGAGCTCCCTGGTTGTAAAGAAAAAATTACCGCTTAAAAAAGAGGTCAACGAAGAGGATGTACAAAAGCAAGTCAAAGAGACTCTCGCCCGTTTGACCACCAAAAGCCAAAAAACAAGAGGCTCCAAACACCGTCGCGACAAACGTCTGGCCTATACAGAGAAGATGGCCGAAGAGGGAGCACAAGCCGACATCGACAGAAACATCATCAAAATCACAGAGTTTGTTTCTGTAAGTGAACTGGCGAGCATGATGGACGTCAACCCGACACAGGTTATCGCGACCTGTATGTCATTGGGATTGTTCGTTTCCATCAACCAACGGCTGGATGCTGAGACGATGTCGGTCGTTGCCGATGAGTTTGGGTATAAGGTCGAATTTATTTCTGTCGAAGTTCAGGAAGCCATTCTGGAAGAGAAAGATGCCGCCGAGGACCTCAAACCGCGTCCGCCTATCGTAACGGTCATGGGACACGTCGACCACGGTAAAACTTCGCTGCTCGACTATATTCGTAAAGCCAATGTAATTGCAGGTGAAGCAGGGGGTATCACCCAGCACATCGGTGCCTACAATGTGAAACTGGAAGACGGTCGCAAGATCACTTTCCTCGACACGCCTGGTCACGAAGCTTTTACCGCCATGCGTGCCCGCGGCGCCCAGGTAACCGATATCGCCATCATCATTGTGGCAGCCGACGACGATGTGATGCCTCAAACCATTGAGGCCATTAACCATGCCTCCGCTGCCGGCGTTCCAATCGTGTTTGCCATCAACAAGGTGGACAAACCAACCGCCGATCCCGAAAAAATCAAACACCAATTGGCCAACATGAACTACATGGTGGAGAGTTGGGGTGGAAAATATCAGTCGCACGACATCTCGGCCAAATCGGGTCAAGGCGTCGCCGAACTGCTCGAAAAAGTACTGCTCGAAGCTGAAATGCTCGATCTGAAAGCAAATCCTAACAAACGTGCAAATGGTTCAGTCATCGAATCTACCCTCGACAAAGGCCGTGGTTATGTAGCCACCATCCTGGTCCAATCGGGTACCCTGAAAGTTGGGGATGTACTTTTGGCAGGTCCGCACTTCGGTCACATCAAGGCAATGTTCAACGAACGTAACCAGCGCGTCGAAAGCGTTGGCCCTGCAGAACCTGTTCTGATCCTGGGATTGAACGGCGCTCCTCAGGCCGGCGATAAGTTCAACGTCATGGAGAGCGAACGCGAAGCCCGCCAGATTGCCAACAAACGCGAGCAACTGCAGCGTGAGCAAGGGCTGCGGACACAAAAACACATTACCCTCGACGAGATCGGCCGAAGAATTGCTATCGGCAACTTCCAGGAGTTGAACATCATCGTGAAGGGCGACGTGGACGGATCGATCGAAGCGCTTTCAGATTCACTGATCAAACTCTCGACTACCGAGATCCAGGTCAACGTGATCCACAAAGCGGTTGGTCAAATCACCGAGTCAGACATCATGCTCGCCTCCGCCTCCAACGCCATCATCGTCGGATTCCAGGTCCGTCCTTCCATGAGCGCCAGGAAACTGGCCGAGAAGGAGGAGATCGATATTCGCCTCTACTCCATCATCTACGACGCGATCAACGAGATCAAGTCGGCCATGGAGGGTATGTTGGCGCCGGAGATCAAAGAGGAGATCAAAGGAACTGCCGAAGTGCTCACAGCCTTCAAAATCACCAAGGTGGGCACCATTGCCGGATGTATCGTCCGCGATGGCAAGATCATCCGCAACTCGAAGGTGCGCCTGATCCGCGACGGTATCGTCGTCTTCACCGGCGAACTCGAATCACTGAAACGTTTCAAGGATGACGTCAAAGAGGTGGCCAAAGGCTACGAATGTGGCTTGAACATCCAGAACTACAACGATGTACACGAAGGAGACTTTATTGAGGCGTTTGAGCAGGTTGAGGTAGCGAAGACGCTTTAAGGATAAAGGATAAAGTAAAAAGGATAAAGGATAAAGTACTGGACTCCGAATATTAGTGCAGAAAGTTCCCAAAGTTTTGTTACGAGCAAGTTTTTCTCTTAACTAAAACTTTGGGAACTTTTTTGCTTTCGAATGATAATTAGGGAGTTATTATTTTTATTTTTAATTATCATTGACATAGTCCTGGTAAGAACAAGCAGAACGAAAAATCATGAAATAGCCATGAGTGAATATTCACACGTACCAAGAATGATTATGTGGTTATTCCATGCGACCATTAAAAACAAAATTATATCCGCATGAAAAATACAATTCGCTGGGGGATACTCAGTACTGCAAAGATTGGGCGTGAAAAAGTAATTCCCGGAATACAAAAAAGTACAAATTGCAGCGTGGATGCCATTGGTTCAAGAAACCTCGATCAAGCGAAAGCAACTGCAAAGCTATTAAACATTGATAGGGCCTACGGCTCCTACGAGGAAGTGTTGAGAGATCCGGATATTGATGCTGTTTATATCCCATTGCCAAACAACCTTCATGTTGAATGGGCTATTAAAGCAATGCGGTCTGGAAAACATGTGTTGTGCGAAAAACCAATTGGAAAATCTGCAGCCGAAGCATCAAAACTGCTTCAGGAAGCGCAAAATTATCCGCAACTAAAAGTAATGGAAGCTTTTATGTACCAGTTTCATCCGCAGTGGCAAAAAGCAAAATCTTTAATTGAGGAAGGTGTGATTGGCGAAGTGAAGACAATCCATTCGTTTTTCTCCTATTTCAACATGGATCCGAATAATATCCGGAATAAAGTGGATGTAGCTGGAGGAGCGCTGATGGATATAGGATGTTATTGCGTTTCGTTTCCTAGGTTTCTGTTTAATGAAGAGCCGACAAGGGTAGTTTCGGGTATCGACCGCGACCCCATCATGAAAACCGACCGGCTAACTTCTGCAATTCTCGATTTTAAAAATGGAAAAACTTCGACATTCACCTGTTCAACCCAGCTGATGCCTTATCAGCGCGTTCATGTTTTTGGAGATAACGGACACATTGAAATTGAAATTCCAGTGAATGCTCCTAAAGATGCGCCTAGCAGGATATGGGTACGTACCAAAACCGGGTCCGAAGAAATTGCTATTGATGCGGTTGACCAGTATACTATTCAGGCCGGACGATTTGCCAAAGCAATTCTTGAAGATAGTCCGGTTCCGACAGATTTGTTGGATGCCGTAAATAATATGAAGGTGATCGATGCAATTTTCGAAAGCGCCGAAAAGAATGGCTGGATAACTATTTGATCAGAAAATTCCGTATAATCATTGGAACAGCTTTAGCCAACTATGCATTCAGGCAATCTTCGACAGGTTTTCCTATTAGAAAATTGAAAAGGTTCAGGGCAGCCCTTTTCTGAAGCTCTATTGCTGCACTATCAGAATACCATGCATAATGTCCGGTGCAAATGGTCCGAGGATGGTTGATCAGTTCTTCCTGGTTTGCATTTGTCGGTTCATTCTCATAAACGTCAAGCCCTGTACTGTGAATGCTTCCTGACTTCAACGCCTCAAGCAAAGCTTTTTCATCGATCACCTCACCCCGGGAGGTGTTGATCACCACAGGTTTTTTACACATCATTGCAAATGCCGGGCCATCCAACAAATGGTGGGTTTCTGCAGTGAGGTTGCAATGGATGCTGATTACATCAGAATTTTGGAGCAAATCAGGCAGAGATACTTTCCGGGCTGAAAGCTGGTTAAAATGGGCATCTGGCTGATATGGATCCGCTGCAAGAACCTGGCTAAATAACGGGGATGCTTTTTTACAGAATTCGCTACCGATTCGGCCCAAACCAATAATTCCCAAAGTTTTATCGTGCAATTCAAAGATATCAGGAGTCGGAGGTGATGCAAATTTTTGTGTTAATTGAGATTTGATATCCCACATGGCGCGCGTACACGAAAACATCAACGCCATTGCATGATCGGAGACAGAATGGTTGGCATATCCCTGAACATTGGCAACCTTAATGCCAAATTTGGTGCAGGCATTAACATCCACATTATCATAACCCACCCCATAACGTACGACTGCCTTCAGGTTTTCCAAACCGCCCAGGAATTCTTCATCTATTTGCGTATGTCTTACCAGGATACCATCTGCATTTTCGGCAAATCTTTTCTTCTCAGACTTTTCTCCGTGGTATGTAGGGAAAATTTTCAGACTGATGTCATTCTTTTCAAAAAGTTCTTTTTCGAAATCGTACGATTTATATCCTGAATCTAAAATTACAACTTGCATTCCTACTTTATATTTACAGTACAAACTTTCGAAAGATTTAAATTCCATTGTATGCAGAGAAACCGCCATCTACAGGAATAGTTGCCCCGGTAACAAAAGAAGAATGGTCAGATAACAGCCAGAAAATAGTTGAAATCAAATCTTCAGGGTCACCGAGTTTTCCAAGTGGTGTGTGGTCAATGATTCGCTTCCCGCGTGGTGTTAATTCACCCGTTTTTTCATCGAAAAGCAAAAAACGGTTCTGTTCAGTCAAAATAAATCCCGGTGCTATTGCATTTACACGGATATTAGATCTTGAAAGGTGTACCGCCAACCATTGCGTGAAATTATTGACTGCCGCTTTTCCAGCGCTGTATGCCGGTGACTTGCTCAGCGGCTGAATGGCTCCCATTGAACTGATGTTGATAATGTTCCCGAATTGTTGTCGCGCCATTGCCTCACCAAATATTTTCACTGGAATAACTGTTCCCATAAAATTTAGATCGGAGGTATATTGAAAGTCGGAAAGGTTTACTCCGAAAAAAGAATCTTCAAGTGGGGTATCCGATAATAAAAATTCCACTTTTGCTGATGCCCCTTTAGTTGCTCCACCTGCCACATTGATTAATCCGTCAATCACCTTAAACTCATTTAAAATATCACTATTTATTTTTGAGAGTTCTTCTGGTTTCAGAACATCGCAGGCAAATGCATGATGATTTCCACCAAATACTTTTATTTTTTCTAAGGTAACTTGTATTTTTTGTTCGTTACGCCCTAAAATGGCCAGGTTGGCACCAGATTTTGCCAGAGCGACAGAGATGGCCGTCCCAATTACGCCACTTGCTCCGGTGACAATAAAAAGTTTGTTTTTGACTGAAAACATAACCTTTTTACTTTATCCTTCTTTAGTTCGCCGCCTCGAACTGGTTCAAAAACCTTACATCATTCTCGAAATAGAGTCTTAAATCGTTAATACCATACTTTAGCATGGCAGTGCGTTCTATACCCATGCCGAAGGCAAAACCAGTATATTTCTTGCTATTAATGCCGGAGGCTTCAAGAACATTCGGGTCGACCATGCCACATCCCAGGATTTCGAGCCATCCGGTGTATTTACATACGTTACAGCCCTTGCCACCACAGATTGAGCAAGAGACATCCACCTCGGCCGAAGGTTCTGTGAAGGGGAAATAAGATGGGCGCATCCGGATCTCCGTCTTTTCGCCAAAAAGTTCTTTGGCAAAATAGAGCAGCGTTTGTTTCAGATCTGCAAAAGAGACATTTTCGTCAATGTACAAACCTTCGATCTGGTGAAACATGCAGTGCGCCCGGTAGGAGATCGCCTCATTGCGGAATACCCGGCCGGGGGTCACCGTACGGATAGGAGGCTTCATTGTCTCCATGTCATGCACCTGAACGGATGATGTATGCGTGCGCAACAGGATATCGGGGTTCCGCTGAATAAAAAAGGTATCCTGCATGTCGCGGGCGGGATGCTCCTCGGCGAAATTCAAGGCCGAGAAAACATGCCAGTCGTCTTCGATTTCAGGGCCTTCAGAGACGACAAAACCAAGCCTTTTAAAGATCTCCAGCATCTCATTTTTCACGATAGAAATAGGATGGCGGGTTCCTGCCTTCATCGGA
>JBBIUJ010000227.1:0-7059 GCA_037440345.1 Prolixibacter sp. | reverse complement strand
GACGGGATAATAAAACCAAAAATAAGTTGCGCTGTTCGAAATCATTGTTGTAATCTTATATTCTGTCGCAAAAATAGCAATAAATTTTATAATTTGGAGAAAAGCATGGGGTTTTGTTTGATTTTTCAAAAATTGAGAAAATGCCCCCCTTGGTTTCTCTAGTCTTCCCGTCTCTCAGTCCCCAAGTCTCCCAGTCCAGTCTCCAGTTCTGCTTCAGCTATTTGTTCTTGTCTGCCCCGGCTGGTTCTTCCGCCTCCCACTTATCCAAAACTCCTTTTTCGTTTTCATCTCTTGCCTTGCTCCGGGTAACCAGATATACACCGGAAAAAATGAGCAGGGCAGAGAGTCCTTTAATGGTACTGAAATGATCCATGCCGACAGCTACAGCGACAATTGAAGCAACCAACGGTTGAAAATTGTTGTACATGCTGATGGTTGTTGGCCGGATTCGCTGCTGGGCCATGGGGATCAGAAGATAAGCAAGAAATGTTGCAAAGCACAGTGTGTAAATCATCTGCAGTACGGCTGTCGTTTCGGGGTGTGTATATACAGAAGCCGATAAAACTTGTCTGTAATAAAATGGTGTGACAAAAATTGAAGCATACAAAAACATCCATTTCATCATCGTGATGGGAGAATATCGAAGTGTCAGCGGTTTGGTGAAGACCAGGTAAAAAGCGTAGATAACTGAACTGCCAAATACCATTAGGTTACCGACTAAATTACTGGTATGTGTCGTTGAAGCATGATGTCCGTTATAAACCAGAAGAATAGCACCCGATGCTCCGACCAGAACCCCAGAAACTTTTAGCAAGGTGATAGGCTCTTTTAAAAGGAGTGCAGCAAAGATCATCGCGAAAAGAGGGCCACATGTAATGATGATAGAGGCATCGATGGGGGAGGTCATGTTCAAACCCGTTATGAAAAGTCCCTGGTTAAAAACCACTCCCACCAAAGAACCAATTAAAAAAAAGCGATGTTCTTTAAAGGTAACTTTTTCATGAGGCACGAAAAGTGAGGCAATCCAGAAAATTGCTGCTCCAAAGATTATCCTCGACAAGGTTAGGCCTTCGGGTGAGATCCACAAGGGGAGTAAAGATTTCGAGAGCGGAATATTGATCCCAAAAATCAGGGTCACCGCAAACATGATCAGGTGTCCTGCTTTTCTATTTTGGGGCATAAGATGATAATATATTCAACTTCATTGTCTGTTTATAATTTGAAGGATGATCGTATGCTTGTCATAAGGGTACAAAAGTAAATTTTATTGGACCAATGCTTGCAATTCTTCATCCAAAATATTCTACGTCAGGGTGTATCTTAGGTTTCGGGGTTGTGCGATCATCAAATATATGTAGTTGCCTTTTCGTCTGCAAACCAGATTGATTGACCTTCAATTGGATGTATCCAGCCAGCCGGCAATTTTTTTCCTTTTTCGCCTTCCGACCATATTTCCGACATGCGTTCAGCCTTGTTCGCTCCAGTGACCAGAATGCAAACTTTCCCCGCATTGTTAATGGTCCTGCCAGTGAGGGTGACCCGTTGTTGAAAAGTGACAGGGTGGGTGGCAACTGCACAAATTTGATCCGATTGTAGCAGTTTCATCTGGTTTGGAAAGATGGAGGCGGTATGCCCATCATCTCCAATGCCCAGAAAAATCAGGTCGAAGCGGGGCCATCCATCTTTCATGGGAATTTGCTCACAGATCTGTCTTGAATAGTTTTCTGCTTCCCGGGAAGGTGCCGTTTCACCCAGAATCCGATGAATGTTGGTCTCCGGAATAGTGATTTTGGACAATAACAATTTGTTTGCCACTCCAAAATTGCTTTCCGGATCGCCCGGTGGGACCATTCGCTCATCTACCCACCAAATGTGTGTTTTACGCCAAAGTGGTGAATCCGAAAAGTGGGTAGCCAAAACAGAAAACAGCAGATTGGGTGTTGATCCTCCTGAAATTGCCAGGTGAAATTTATTGTCGGAAGATTTTTCTATCCAACTCATTAGCAGAGCACTAACCTGCTCCGCCAAATCCTCAGGATTTGGAAATATATGCAGTTCTCTTTCTATCATTTATGTAAAGCACTGAAATTCAATATTATGTAAATTTTTAATCCGTAATCTGTAATTTATAATTTACATCCGGTTACAATTCGCAGTACTCTCCATCGTGGGCCAAATTCTTGCAGGGTCTGCGCCAAATGCTGTTTTCGACAAGCCGGTCTACCGTTTCCGGTCCCCAGGTGCCGGCAGGGTAGCCATAAATCGGAATGTCGGGATTGTTCTGCCAGCCATCCAGAATAGGTTGAACATATTCCCACGCCTTTTCGACGGCATCACTACGCGAATAGAGGGTCGCATCCCCATGCATGCAATCAAGCAGCAAACGGCTGTAGGCGGAAGGCAGATAGCTGTCGGAAAGCTCATGGTAATGAAAATCCATGTTCATGGTTTGTACCCTGAAACCAGCGCCTGGAACTTTCATTCCCAATTTTAACAAAACCCCTTCATCAGGCTGAATACGAAGTACAAGCTGATTGTTAATAGGCTCATTAACTGATTCGTATTGAAAAAGGTGATGCGGAGTGGTTTTAAAATAGATAACAACTTCTGTTACGCGGGTCGGCAATTTTTTCCCAGTACGGATGTAGAAGGGAACACCAGCCCAGCGGAAATTATCAATGAAGAATTTAAGGGCAACGAAGGTCTCAGTCTTGGACATTGGATCAACACCGTTCTCCTCGCGATAGCCTTTGACCAACTCATTGCCAATGTGCGACTGGGTGTATTGTCCCCGAAAGACGTGGGTCGCAATATCCTCCTTTTGAAGCGGCCGCAGAGATTGAAACACTTTCAACATCTCGTTGCGAATGGCATTGGCTTCGATCACCACAGGGGGTTCCATGGCAACAAGTCCGACCAGTTGCATTAAATGGTTTTGGACCATATCGCGGAGTGCACCGGAATGATCGTAATATCCTCCACGATCTTCGACGCCCAATGTTTCGGCGGAGGTAATTTCGACATGATGAATGAAATTTTGGTTCCAGATGGGTTCGAATATTCCATTCGAAAATCTGGTAACCAACATGTTCTGAACCGTCTCTTTTCCAAGGTAGTGGTCGATCCGATATAGTTGATCTTCAGCATAATAGGAGAGCAATTTCTTGTTAAGTTCTTTTGCACTGGCCAGATCTGTTCCAAATGGTTTTTCGATGATGATCCTTCTGAATCCTTTCGAAACATCATTAAGTCCTGCCTCAGCCAAAATTTGGGGAATTACCTGGTACAACTGTGGCGGAGTTGAGAGGTAAAAGATATAATTTGCTGGTATGGAGAGTTGGTTTCCCAAATTTTCCAGTCGGGTTTTTAGATTCGGATAATCGGCTGCATTTGATGTTTCTAGCGACTGGTAGAAGAGCGAATCCAAAAATCGGTTAACACAAGTCCCATTTTGGGAACTGACAGGCAAAAACTCCTTCATTTTTTCCCGGAAGGCCTTGTCTGAAAGCTCTGTTCTGGAGACGCCCAAAACTGCAAATTTTTCAGGCAAGAGCTTTTGTTCACATAATTCAAACAAAGCCGGTATCAGTTTTCTTTTGGTCAGGTCGCCCGAGGCACCAAAAATGACCAGGAAATGCGGTTCAGGATTGTTCATGTTGAAATATTTTAAGCATCACAATTTTATAGCTCTATACGAAAAACGACATGTCAGGTTCTACCTTTTGGCCCTTCGGGTTCGCCCATGGGAGTCCAGGTTTAGTGGCATTTAGCACAAAATCAGGCATGAACATTAAATTTTGGAATGTGCAAATGCCAATTTTCATTTTCCAATTTTTCACATTTTTTCACGCTTCCGTCACTCTGTCTCCAAGTCTCTCCGTCCCTTAGTCTCTCCGTCCCTCAGTCTAAAAAGCAGCCCTGTACCTTCCATTGTCCTCTTCCATCAAAGATCGATAAGATTCATAGCGTGAGGTTGATACGCTACCTTTTTCGACTGCCTCCTTTACCGCGCAACCAGGTTCGTGCAGGTGGGTACAATTGAAAAAACGGCATTGATCCAACAACCTGAATATTTCGGGAAAGTAGTGAGAAATCTCGGCTTTTTCCATATCGATCACACCAAAACCACGTATTCCCGGCGTATCAATCAGGTAACTGTCATCAGAAAGAACGTGCATTTCAGCAAAAGTTGTGGTGTGTTTCCCTTGCTGGTGATGGTCGGAAATTTCGTTTGTTTTGAGCTGAAGTTTGGGATTGAGGCAGTTGAGCAGGGACGATTTCCCTACGCCGGAATGGCCTGAAAAAAGTGTTGTTTTTCCATGAAGCTGTTTCAAAAGCTGATCGATGTTTTGATTTTTTTTGGCAGAGACCCTAAAACAGGGGTATCCGATTCCCTCATAAATGTATATCAGCTCTTCCAAACGGGCGAGATCATCTTCCGTGTAGAGATCTATCTTGTTGAACACGATGCCTGCCGGGATTCGGTATGCCTCGGCCGAGATGAGGTACCTGTCAATAAATCCTGTGAGTGTAACCGGATAATTGACCGTTACGATCAAAAAAAGCTGATCGACATTGGCCGCAATCACCTGGCTCTCTTTCGACAGATTGGATGATTTGCGGATGATGTAATTCTTGCGTGGTTCGATTTCACTGATCACCCCACACCGGCCGGTTGGTGTCGTTTCATCCTCCTGGATCTGGTACTTGATCCGGTCGCCAACAGATACCGGGTTGGTGGTTCGTACCCCCTTCATGCGGAATTTCCCTTTGATGCGGCAATCAATCATTTCGCCGTCATCATTTTTGACAGTATACCAACTTCCAGTTGACCTTATAACCAATCCCTTTTCCAATATTCAGGTTTTATTTCCAAAAGTAGACAAATTGTAGGAATGTGCCTAGGTGATGAAGGATAATGTGTAGATGAGACAATTAATAAAGGTAGGTCAGTACCAGTTTATTATCTTTTAACTTTTCATTTTTAGTCGGTTGAATTGAATCAAAGAGCTTTTATTAACTTTACCAACTTCAACAAGAACAATTACAAAGTAATAAAGTACCATCAATGAAGACGAACCGGATTCTTAAAGCTGCTTTGGCCTTATCAATTGTAGCCATCATGGGATTGTCGTTCTGGGGTTTCAAGACCGACCAGAAAAATTTTGAGATCTCCAAAAACCTTGATATTTTTTATACGCTTTTCCGTGAGCTTAATCTATTCTATGTGGAAGATATAAAGCCTGAGAAACTGATTAAAACAGGTATCAATGATATGCTGGAATCCCTTGATCCCTATACAACTTACATTCCCGAAGAGGATATGGATGATTTTAAATTCATGACAACAGGAGAGTATGGCGGTATCGGAGCACTGATCAGCAAAAGAGGTGACAAAATTGTAGTAGCTGAACCTTATGAAGGATTTCCCGCTCAAAAGGCCGGATTGAAAGCTGGGGATATTTTCCTTGAACTGGATGGCAAACCTGTCAGTAAATATAGCGTGGAGGATGTCTCGGCCGGACTGAAGGGCCCTGCCAAAAAAGCCTTAAAATTGAAAATGCTCCGTCCTGAAACGAAAAAGACTTTTGAAGTCGAACTGATCAGGGAGGAGATAAAAATTGACCCCGTAACCTACGCCGGAATGCTCGATTCAAAGACTGGGTATATGCGCTTGTCGAGTTTTACTGATGGTTGTGCCGACCGGATAAAGGAATCATTTCTGGATTTAAGGGATAAGAAAGGCGCTACCACGATGGTGATTGACCTTCGCTCAAACCCGGGAGGATTACTGGGAGAGGCCGTAAAAATGGTCAACCTTTTTGTCAAACGTGGGGAAGAGGTGGTTAACACCAAAGGTAAGGTAGCACAATGGGATAAAATGTATCGTGCTACCGAACAGCCTATTGATACCATTATGCCAATCATCGTACTGGTTAACAGGGGCTCTGCTTCTGCATCAGAGATTGTGGCAGGCGCCTTGCAAGATCTTGACCGGGCTGTCATTATGGGCAAAAGGACATTTGGCAAAGGATTGGTGCAGACCACCAGAGACTTGAGTTACAACACCAAATTAAAGGTTACCACGGCCAAATACTATATTCCGAGCGGAAGGTGTATCCAGGCCCTCGACTATTCGCACCGAAACAAAGACGGTAGTGTGGGAACAATACCAGATTCGTTGATTCATGAGTTTGCTACCAAGGGGGGACGGAAGGTTTTTGATGGAGGCGGAATTGTACCCGATGTGAAATTGGATCAGGATACACTTTGCGACCTGGCGTATAAATTGATTCAGGAGAACATTATTTTTGATTATGCTACCCATTTTGTAGCCTCCCATCCTACCATTGCCCCTCCTGATCAGTTTGAAGTTAATGATCAGATCTTCAATGACTTTCATCAGTTTCTGACATCTAAAAATTTTACCTACCAATCCAGAAGTGAGCAGATTCTGAAAGGATTAATTGAGACGGCCAAGAAGGAGAGATCCTATGATGAGACCAAAGTCGAATTTGATGCCCTTGAGAAAAAGTTAACCATCGATGTCGAGGCTGATCTGAAGAAATTCAGAAAAGAGGTGGGAAGTGTGCTTGCAGATGAGATTGTTACCAGATATTATTACCAGAAGGGAGCTGTTATTGCCTCATTCAGGGATGATACAGATATTACCAAAGCCAAATCGGTTCTGTCAAACATTGCTGAATATCAGTCGATTTTGAAACCAATTTTAGCTAGCAATGTGAAAAAAAATAGCCATTAACAAGGTAACGGCTATTATTAAGGTCTGGAAAATTATCTGTGAAATAAGGTAAACTTGTTGGGATAAATTATAGACAAACTGACCAGAAGCAGGATGATGGCTGCCAGGGCAACAAAGAAAAGCATGATACCAGTCTTGTATCTTTTGTTGCTCTTGACAAGACTTTGCATGGCCAATATTTTCCCAATCTTGTCAGTCAGTTTTTTCAGCGCCATCTGGTCCTTCACAATGTAATCAAAGGCACCAAGTTTCAAAGTATTTACTGCCACATCCACACTATCCTGACCAGAAAGGAA
>JBBIUJ010000226.1:0-7147 GCA_037440345.1 Prolixibacter sp. | reverse complement strand
AACCCATTGCTCAGTTCATTTAACGAAACTTCCCGGCCAATCTGGAAGGCAAGTAATTTCAATAAATCATTTAGTTTTGAAGGGTTTCTAATATTTTCAAGTTCAAGAATATCTTTCAGCAAATAGGAATCCCTGACCGACATCAGGTATTCTTTCTTTTCGTCGGCAGAAGGAGCATTTAAAATTTCAGGATAAGCTCCATAAATCATCAATTCTTCAAGTTTTTGCAGCACAAACATTCCGCCGAATTGTTCGTAAAGTTCCAGGACTGAAACAGAAAACAAATTACGGATGATGTTTCTGCCGGTTAATGGTTCTCCGATTTTGTTTGACAGATCAAGAGAAGATGAACCAGTGACCAGAATAATCATTCCCGGGAAATTGTCGATCAAGAGCTTTAATCCATATCCAACCTCAGGAATTCGCTGGGCTTCGTCAATAAATATCATTTGGTAGTTTCCAAATGCTGATTGTAGCCGGCTAAGTTTTTGATCGGATAATAATTCACGGAGTTCCAGATTGTCGCCCGAACCGTTATAAATCTTGCCATTAAATCCAGCAATCAATTTCTTGATGAGCTCAGTTTTTCCAACCCGTCGTGGGCCGTAAAGAACGAAAACCTTTCCTTTTTTCAGAATGGATTCTGTTTGACTTTCCCAAAATCGTTGATACCAGACTAATTCCATTGGTTTTGAAGTTTTTATACTTGCAAAAGTAAAACACAATATTTATAAAACCTAAATTTGGTATGTCAACTTCTCGAATTTAGCTAAATACTGAAAGTTAACTTTCCAAATTTAGCTAAATATCGAAAGTTTTAGATGATTTCCCCGAACAGATGGAGGTATCCCATCCGTATTTCTGATCGGGAAAACAATAGCTAAATTCTAAATCAATATGTTGATTATCTTTTTACTATCTGTTTCTATACGATATTTACTATTTTAACATTTGTACAATGTCCTCGGGAGAAAATATTTTTTGAATAATGTTATCAACCGGTTTTGCTTTTAAGAAAAGGCATGGGATTATCGTTTTACCTTTGGCAAACGGAAGTTTAACCGCTTTCTCTTCAAGTTCGTTGATAAGCCGGGTACCATTTTCATTTTCAGACCATTTACATTCGCCCACCAGCAATGCTTTTCCGTCGGTTGATTCAGCCACCACATCAATTTCAATTCGTTCATCCCTGGATACATTGCCCCACCAGCTTCGGGCGTATCCAAAAGTAAATCCTTCAAGTTCAGCGCCCGAAATAGCCTGACGGCAAAGTTTTTCCCACCAAAATGAGGTGTAATGCGTAAAATTTTCATCCAAACGCTGCAATACCACATCCCCTTTGTCTAACTCAATTAAAGAACGATTTGGGATGATGTATGTAAAGTAGAAGTTTAAGAATGGATCAGCAATCCGATAATAGCTCTTCTTTGTATTTCGTGCGTTCTCGCCAAACGGAAATTCACGTTCAATGTATCCCAATTGAATCAATCTGTCTAAAGGACCTGCGAGGCTCGTAGCTGGTTTTTCCAAACGCGCAGCAATTTCCGACATGCGGTGTACCCCGTTGCCTATAAGCGAAAGAATGGTATACGACTGTGCAGTATCCCTCATGTCATCAACAAATAAGCGTAATGGTTCTTCGATTAATGTACCGAACGATGAAAAAAGATGTGTTTTCAAGGCGGCAGTCAACGATGGTTCCTGCTGACGTAATTCCCAGTAACGCGGAACTCCTCCCCAAACCGAGAATTCTGTAATTGCTTCTGATGCACTGCATTGCAATACTTCTTGCAGGAAGGCAAGTTTCATTGGTTTGACTTTCAGAATTAAATCTGCGCGTCCGTACAAAGGAGAGGAACTGTCAATGATCAAACCATTCATCAATTGCTGCGACGAACCGCAAACGATTATATGAAACCGATTATCGCCCTTGTCTAACAATTTCTGAATAACCGATGGCAAGCCCGGCGACCGTTTTACCATATATGGAAATTCGTCCAGGCACAAGCTTATTCTATCGGTAATACGCTGATTTAAGGTAATGAACAATGCTTCCCAGTTCGGGTATTTTACTAAATCGAAATCCGGAACCTGTGTCGAAATGGTTTGTGCCAACAAAGTAATCTGATGTGCACTCTCCGTTTGATCGGCCATAAAGTAAATATCCGTATCGCTTAAAACCTGCTTTAGCAAAGTTGACTTACCACATCTGCGACGACCATATACGACGATAAATACGGCTTTTTTGCCTGAAAGAATTTTTCCAATCCGGGCTTGCTCTTCTTTTCTGTCAACAAAATTCATACGGCAGAGGTTTTATAATAATTATGTAGCTCAAAAATAATGTTTCTGCTGCATAATAACAAATATTTATTCTTTTTTAATCATGGATGGACCATAAGTTGCATTCCGACTGTAGATTACAGATACATTGGTAATATTAATAGTGTATTCGATTGTATGAAACTGCTTAAAATTTGTAATTCCATATACCGGAGGTATAATATGTGGGTAGAAAGCAGATGATTGAAGATCCATTTCGTCCTGTACGGGACGAGATTATCATTGGGGATTAATTTTCTACCCACATTAAATCCCTACCGGGATAAAAATGTAAATATAAACAGTCTCTAAATTCGACACGACAATATATTGTTTTTTTCAATTACTTTCCATTTACTTTATTTTGTAGGATTATCTTTTACTTAAGTTCAGAAAGATTTTTGGTTTACTTTGTACCATGGGAAAAATGTTAAAGATTTCGATGGAAATTGTCTTTTTGGAAGAGGGGACCATTCATTTGTTGGTTCCATTTATTCATCCCGGAATAGAAAATTATTGGTGGGTGGTAGATACCGGAGCTTCAAAAAGCGTGGTAGACAGGGCTTTGGCAGACCAAGTAGTTCGTCACGAATCGGAAGGGGCCATGGCCACCGGGCTAGGGCAGGAGATGGTCGAAACCTCCACCGGGACCATTCCCGATTTTCGTTTGGGAGAATCTGGCTTCGGAGATCTCGCGGTAGCCATAGTCGATCTTCGCCACATCACGGAGGAGTATTCCAAATATTCGGACAAAAAAATTGCCGGCCTTCTTGGCAGTGATTTCTTTTACCGCGAGAAGGCAATGATTGATTATGAGAACTTAACCATCCTGATTTAGCGCCTTGACAATGGAAGATGAGTTTTCGGCCAAACTCAACTATTTAAATCAAAAAAATAAATATCTTTGCGCACTACAAATTTTTAGGATTAGGAAGTTAACAAAGATTAGATAATAATAAACCGAATTTCCAATGCAGAATAAAGGATTGATCAGGCTTATTGCCATTTTGTTAGGTTTGGTCTGTTTTTACCAGCTCTACTTTACCTACAAGGCAATTTCTGTCGAAAACGATGCAGTCGCTTATGGTATTAAGAAGGCAAAAACAGAGAAACCTGGCGCTACTCAAGTTGAAGCAGAGCACATTGCAAAGACGTATGAATCGCGTTATCTGGATTCTATCGCCAACCAACCAGTTTACAACTTCATTGGCCTGAGAAAATATACCTTCAAAGAGGTAAAGGAGTTCCAGTTACCACTGGGACTTGACCTTAAAGGTGGTATGAACGTTACTCTGGAGGTATCCGTTGTTGACCTGATTCATGCCCTTTCAGGATACAGCACTGATCCTACCTTCACCAAAGCTCTCGAGCTGGCGATACAGAAGCAGAAGTCCAGTCAGGATGATTTCGTGACCCTGTTTGGAAAAGCATTCGAACAGGTCGATCCCAATGCCAAACTTGCTGCCATCTTCAATACGCTTGAATTGAGAGACAAAGTTAGTTACAACTCAACCAATTCACAGGTTCTTTCTGTCATTCGCAAAGAGACCGATGCAGCCATCGACAACTCCTTCCAGATTCTCCGGACGCGTATCGACCGTTTTGGCGTCACGCAACCCAATATTCAGCAGCTTCAAACCAAAGGCCGGATTCTTGTTGAACTTCCGGGTATTCAGGATGCCAACCGCGTAAGGAAACTGCTTCAGGGTACTGCCAACCTCGAATTCTGGGAGACCTATGAAAACAATGAAGTTTATTCCTACCTGCTCGAAGCCAACAAAAGATTGCGTGAAGTAAAAGCAGTTCAGGCCGCTGCAGCGCCTTCAACTCCTTCAATTACTCCAACTGCCGTTGCTAAAAATGATACAACAAAATCTGCCAGCAGCCTGGTTAGCGAGATCAAGAAACAGGAGAAAGATTCACTGGCTGCAGGTACTACCGAAGATATTGCAAAAAATTACCCGCTTTTCTCTGTTCTGACGCCAAACACTTCACGTGACGGTCAGATAATCCGTGGACCTATTGTCGGGTACTCACATATGAAAGATACGGCTCAGGTGAACACCTACCTCAAAATGCAGCAGGTGAAGTCTGTTTTCCCACGCACGATGATCTTCAGGTGGACCGCAAAACCAATGCCGGGGAATGAAAACTTCTTTTCCTTGATTGCCATCAAGGTTTCCAGTCGGGATGGCCGCGCCCCGCTGGATGGCGGAAGTGTGACTGAAGCAAGGCAGGATTTTGGTCAGAACAAGGCTTCCAGTGTGGTCGATATGACCATGAATGCCGAAGGGGCCAAGATCTGGCAGCGCATTACCCGCGAAAATGTGGGCAAAAGTGTGGCTGTTATTTTGGATGATTACGTTCAATCTTATCCAACCGTTCAGGGCGAAATCCCCAATGGTCGTACAGAAATTTCAGGTCAATTCACGGTAGATGAGGCGAAAGACTTGGCCAATATGTTGAAGTCAGGTAAGATGCCGGCTCCTGCCCATATTGTACAGGAAGAGATTGTTGGTCCTACTTTGGGTAAAGAATCCATTACCAGCGGTATGTGGTCCTTCTTTATTGCATTTATATTGGTATTGTCTTACATGTTGTTCTTCTACAGCAAAAAGGGTGGTTGGACAGCCAACGTTGCACTGCTAGTTAACCTATTCTTCCAGATTGGTATTCTGGCCTCTCTCGGAGCCGTGCTTACCCTGCCTGGAATCGCCGGTATCGTATTGACCATGGGTATGGCAGTCGACGCGAATGTATTGATCAACGAACGTATTGAAGAGGAAGTCCGTGCCGGTAAAGGCATGAGACTAGCCGTAAAGGATGGCTACCGCCACGCATTATCTGCAATCATTGATGGTCACGTTACATCCTTCCTGACAGGTGTCGTACTCTACGTTTTTGGTACAGGTCCGATCAAAGGATTTGCCTCCACTTTGATTATTGGTATTATCACCTCTCTGTTTACGGCTGTCTTCATCTCCCGCTTTATGTTCGAAAGATGGTTGGATACGAACAAAAAGATCACCTACGTAACCAAATTTTCAGCCGAATGGTTGCGTAATGTTCACCTGCCGTTCATTCAGAAAAGAAAGGTTTTCTACATCTTTTCAAGTATTTTGGTCGGTATCTGTATACTTTCAGTTACATTTAAAGGGATGAACTATTCAATCGACTTCAAGGGAGGCCGTACCTATGTAGTACGTTTGAACCAGGATGTGATGGTTGAAGATGTAGCTAAATCACTTGCTCCCGAATTCGGGAATGCCCCTGAAGTGAAAACTTTTGGCGCGAACAATCAGGTCCGTATCACTACCGATTACCGTATCGATGAATCTACAGAAGCCGTCGACAGTGAAGTTGAGGCCAAGTTGTTCAAAGGGATGAAATCTTATCTCAGTCCGGATGTAACATTGGAGAAATTCCTTACAGATTACCGTATGAGTTCCCAAAAAGTTGGGCCAACTATTTCGTATGATATCAAGAAGCATGCGGTATTAGCTGTAATATTCTCGCTGCTCATTATCTTCCTCTATATTGCCGTTCGTTTCAGAAACTGGCATTTCGGTTTGGGGGGCCTGGTTTCACTAGCACACGACACCATCATCGTTATTGGGATGTACTCCTTGCTGGATGGATTTCTTCCATTCTCACTGGCAGTCGATATGTCCTTTATTGCTGCAGTGTTGACCATCATTGGATACTCGATCAACGATACGGTTATTGTCTTTGACCGTATCCGTGAATACGTAGGATTGCATCCGAAGCAAAATCCTGAGAAGACATTCAATGACGCCATGAACAGCACCTTGAGAAGGACCTTCAGCACTTCGCTCACGGTTTTAGTGGTATTGTTTGCCATTTTCCTCTTCGGGGGGACTTCGATCAAAGGATTTGTCTTTGCCCTTCTGTTCGGTATTATTTTTGGAACTTACTCATCAGTCTTTATCGCTACACCGATCGCTTTCGATACGATGAAATTGAACGAGAAGAAAGAGGTGAAATAATTGTAACCAGATATAGTAAAAAACCCGGAACCATAAATTCCGGGTTTTTTCATGACTTAAATTGGTGAAGTCGAATCAATTTTGTCAGGATTGTTATCTTTGCAAAAAAGTGTATTCTTATGTCACATCCTTTGCTTTTTTTCAGTGGCGGTGAAATCATGGTCATCGTCTTTTTCGTCCTCATCCTGTTCGGCGCGGATGCCATTCCCGGTATAGCCAGAACGATAGGGAAGCTTTACGGTGAGTTTCATAAGGCGACCGACGACATCAAGCGTGAAATCACCGATCATACATCAGGCTTACAAAATGAATTTGGGAACCTCAAAGATAAGATTGAGAAAAAGGGCGGTGATTTTACACGAAAAATCGATGAGGAACTAAAGTAGCCATGCTTGAAGCCAGCCTGATTACCAAGTCGTATGGAAATCTTCAGGTGCTGAAAGGTGTCTCCCTGAAGGTTGAAGAACACGAGATTGTCTCGGTAGTTGGCGCCAGTGGAGCCGGAAAGACAACCCTGTTGCAGATATTGGGGTCACTGATCCAGCCCGAGTCAGGAAAGGTTTTGATCCACGGGAACGATTTGTTTTCAATGGGTGAAAGGGATTTGTCGCGGTTTAGGAACCGAGAGATAGGCTTTGTTTTCCAGTTTCATCACCTGCTTCCCGAATTTACAGCCTTCGAGAATGTTTGTATTCCGGGCTTTATTGCCGGAACAAAGAAGGGTTCTGTCGAAAAGACAGCGGAAGAGCTCTTGCAGATTCTGGACCTGTTACCACGAAAGCACCATAAACCATCGCAACTATCTGGTGGCGAGAAGC
>JBBIUJ010000225.1:0-7175 GCA_037440345.1 Prolixibacter sp. | reverse complement strand
TTCAAATTTTAATACGTTGATAATGAAGTCAGATTTACTTATTCTCCAAATCATATCCGTTTCAAAGGGGGCCGACCGCGAATCGAGGGAGGCCATGTACCTGCCTCCGCGTCCTTCGACCCACAATGTAACCACTTCGTGATCGGATATAACAACCGGTCGTATGGCAAGATTGTGAGGTGCAATAGGGGCAATGACAAAATTAGCAGATCCGGGAGTGATGATGGGGCCGCCAACACTCAAGGAATAGGCCGTGGTTCCTGTTGGCGTAGCAACGATTAATCCATCCGCCCAATAGGTATTCAAAAAATCCCCCCCCACATCAACATTTACCGTTATCATTTGGGAGGAATCCTGTTTGTGTACCGTGAACTCATTGAGGGCATAGGGAAAATTAGCAAATAGTCCGAACTCATTTTCCATTTTTAACAAAGAACGAGGCTGAAGAATAAACTTTCCGGCAAAAAGGTTCTCAATGGAAAACTCAAGCTCTGCCTGGGCAATATCCGCCAAAAAACCCAATCTGCCACTGTTAATCCCGACCATAGGAATTCCAGATTCCCTCACAAAGGTGATGGCCTCCAGAAAAGTTCCATCGCCACCGATACTCATAAAAAAATCGACACCTGCCAACTCCCGGTCGGAAGAGAAGCCCTCTATCCTGCCGGGATCTATCCCTGCCTCCTTTTTCAGAAAATCCAGAAAGGGTGTGTATATGATGACCTCTGTCTCATGAAGATGCAATAACTCCAGCAATCGTTTCATGCTGTCATAAAAAATTGGTCCGATGGTCCATCCAAAAAGGGCAATTCTCATCTAATGTAGGTTAAAAATTGGGGTACTAAGAAATTGAAAATTGAAAATGGAAAATTGAAAATGGAAAATTGACAATTGAAAATGATGCATACTACTGAATATGTGTATGTTATAAATATTATATAACGAATGGCAAAAACTTATCATTACTTAAAATAAAATCACTTATTCAACAATACACCTAATTTTCCATTGTCAATTTTCCATTTTTAATTGTCAATTTTCCATTGTCATGTGTTGATGTAGCGCATAAATTGATCAAACCGGTCGTCAATCAAGTTTTTGAGCGGAGTCTGATCCATGAATGTTGCCTTAATATCGTAATTGTAACGTGTCAGTGTCTGAATAATTCCGGAAAGGTCCACCTGGTTGACTTTGATGGTCACAATCAGCTCTGTGGTCGATACATTTGGTTTCCAGGTATAAAGACTCAAAATACGGGCATCATTCCCTTCGATGATCTGGGTGATTTGTGCCAGTGAATAATTGTTCTCACACATGGTCAGCTCGATGATCCCTCCCGGTTCATTGGGGGAAAAGAGAATCGTTAACTGGTTGCTAAGATCATATCTGGAAATTGATCCCAGATAGATGTGATCTTCCGTCAACACAGGAACGATTGATACGCCACAACTGGAAGCAACAGCAGCCACCTCAAATATATGCTGTTGCGGATGCACATGTGGCTTAAGCAACTGATCTGAAATGAAGACTTCGAGTGGAGCGTCAAAATCATGGGCATCGAAAATCTCCTTGTCCGAAATGACACCCAGGTACCCCTCATCGGTTACAATTGGCAGATGCGACACCCTGAAAACATCCATCAGGGTCAGTACTTTAGAAGCAGAGTCGCCAGGGCTTACAGAAGGAATCGAGTCAGAAATCAATGTCTCAGCGATCATGACCGAAAGTAAAGTTGTTTTTGAATACAAATCATTTCGTAAATTGCAAACCTAATTAATTGCTAGCAAAAATGACACGATTAAGCGTAAATATAAATAAAATAGCAACACTGCGTAACAGCAGGGGCGGAACCATGCCCAGCGTCACAGAAGCGGCCATCAGATGTCAGAAGTTTGGGGCTGAAGGGATCACCATCCATCCTCGTCCTGATGAAAGGCACATCCGCTACAATGATGCACGTGAACTTAAACCCCTGGTTACTACAGAATTCAACATCGAAGGATATCCTGATCCCCGCTTTATCGGATTGGTATTGGAGGTTCTTCCAGACCAGGTAACATTGGTACCGGATTCACCTTCGGCCATCACCTCCAACGCCGGTTGGGACACGCTGAAACACCGGAATTTTCTGAAAGAGGTGGTTGGAAAATTTCAAAAGGCTGGAATCAGGGTATCACTTTTCGTCGGGACAGAACCCCAAATGATCGAAGGAGCCGCCCATGTTGGCGCCGACAGGGTCGAACTCTACACCGAACCCTATGCCACAGATTTTCCGCTAAATCCGGAAAAAGCGATTCTTCCCTTTATCAAAGCTGCTCAAACAGCCGAAAAATATGGATTGGGACTAAACGCGGGCCACGATCTGAGCCTTGAAAATCTTCGCTACTTCGACCAACATATCACAAACCTGCTGGAGGTCTCCATTGGCCACGCATTGATCGCGGATGCGCTGTATCAAGGGTTGGAGAAGACGATTGAGTTGTACCTTGAGTGTTTAAAAAAAGGATAAAGGATAAAGTAAAAAGGATAAAGGGAGCCCCGGGTTTTGTGCTTGAATAACTGTTAAATAGAGTATTCTAAAGTTCAATAAGTATCGATAGTGCGTTCTTACTTTATCCTTTATCCTTTTCCCTTTATCCTTTTGACTTTATCCTTTTGACTTCATCCTTTATCCTTTTATCCTAACTATTTTCGGTTATGAAACTACACTTCCGCCATTACGGTTCCGGTCCGAAATTGATCATCCTCCACGGACTTTATGGTTCTTCCGACAACTGGATCACCATTGCCAAACAGTTGCAGGTGAGCTATACCGTTTTGCTTCCTGATTTAAGAAATCACGGGACATCGCCTCATACTACTTCCCACACGTACGACGAGATGGCCAATGACCTGGCGGAGTTTTATGAGGAGACGAAGACAGAAGATGCCTTTTTGATCGGTCACAGCATGGGCGGCAAGGTGGCAATGCGATTTGCTGCCGAACATCCTGAAAAGGTGAGCAGACTGATGATTATTGATATCGCCCCAAAAAATTACCTAACGGGGGATCGCTCCTTCAAACACATTCGCCAACACGAATTAATCCTGCAATTGCTTGAGCATACCGATCTTTCAAAATACCAATCGCGCGGTGAACTGGATGATTATTTCAGTTCAAAAATCAAGGAAGAATCGCTAAGGCTATTTCTCTTGAAGAATATTCACCGGACACATGCGGGGATTTTTGAATGGAAGATCAATGCCAAAGTCTTGAGAGAAACATTTCACACCATTGTCAGCGAAATGGACCAGTCGTGGTTTGAGGATAAAATACCAATTACCGCCTATCCAGTAACATTTGTAAGAGGGCTGAATTCCGAATATATCAGTGACGATGATTGGAAGGAGATCCGAAGAATTTATCCCGAGGCCAAACTGGTTGATTTTGAAGGAGCTGGCCATTGGCTGCATGCGGAACAACCTTCAAAGCTGGTAGCGACGATATTGGAAAGAGTTTGAAGGTTTTGCCCGTCGACTCCGCTCAGGGACCAGTGCTTTTTCTAACATTTCAAACTATTCAAACATTTTAAACTATTTATACTATTCAGTCTTTAACCCGGCTTAGGCTCAATGCTTTTAACATCCAGTTGGGCAGGTGTTTGTTTGGATTGCGCTTACGAAGATTGATAAATAATCCCAACTTCTTAATAATAGGCAATTTATGGGTTTCTACGAACTCAATCAGGGTTCCGTCCGGATCTTCGATGTAAGAGAAATGACCGGCTGCCTCACCCATGTCAAAACTATTGCCCTCGTGGTGGGCAAAGCTATCGACCGTAAATGGAAAACCGCGCTCTGCACATGCTGAGTTAAGTTCTTCCATACCATTGATATCGTAACACAAATGAATGAACCCAAGGTCTCCCCAATAGCGTCCTTCAAAAATCTTTCGGGGTATGCGATCCTCCACTTCAACAAGTTCTATTTCACTATTGCCCAAAAGTCTTCCGAAGGCACCGGCACGGGGCTCACTGTGTTTCAACAAAACCCTTCTAAAGGTGGAGTCACCTCCATTCAGATGGGTCAAATCGTCAAATTTCCCTGTTTTGTCAAAAACGACCTGGTCATAACCAAGGATGTCGGAATATACCTTTCGTGAGTTATCGATGTTGGTAACCCCGATAATCACACCATAAACCGAACCGGTATGCCTCTTCCGGTTCCCAAACCAGTTTTTCGATTCAATGACCTGAAATATATTGTTGTACGGATCGGTAACGAAGAAAAAATCACGTCCGTCCGGGTCAACCTGAATATCGCTAACATTCAGCTCCTCTTCCAAAAACCACGCATGGGTCTGACGTGCATTGCGAGTCTTAATTTTGGCTGCAAAAATACCCAGATCGCCCAGGATCGGATCAAAAACCGGTGGTTGGGGAATCCTGTCGGTATATTGCCAAATTTCAAAGCCTCCGCCTCCATTCATATTAAGGGCGAGAACTGCATGCCGGTTTCGGGGCAGACCACCCGTGTAAGGCAACATCAGGGAAGCCGTGGCAGACTCTTCAAAGACTTTGATGTCCATGCCCAGGTATTTTCGGTACCATTTCCACGATTCCGCCACATTCTTAACCCCAATACCCAATTGCTGAATTCCGCTTACTACAATTCCTTCCATAAGTTTTTTTTCGACACAGAGGAAAATTTTATTTTTTATCGGTACTCCATCACTCTTTAAATTCTAGCGTCAGATTACTTTTTTGAGAAAACACTTGGAGATCAATGAGTTTAAAAATCACAAGCGATTTTTTCTCTGTGTTACTCATTTCCTCAACTCAAAATCAAAAAACAGGGAGCTACAAAGCAAACTTCAGCTAAATTTCTGATAGAAAGAATTAATTACCTCTGTGTAATTTTTAATTTACATTCACCCAAGCGGATTAACTCTTCGGGCTATTTGGTAAAAGAGCCATGGAAAGTACCGTTTTAGATAGGGCATAATTACGTCTTTTTTTCCAATAATTATCTCTTTCCTATTGTTAATGACTGCTTTTATTATCTTTTTGGCGACATAGGAAGCTGAAACCCCCTCCTCCTGCCCCTTATCCATGAGCCCATGTTCTCCCCCCGTAGAGGTGAGGGAATGAATGGAAATATTTGTTTTGACCATGCCGGGGCAGACCATGGTAACCCGGATGTTGTCCCTGAAATGTTCGAGCCTGAGCGTTTCAAAGTAACCGTGTAGCGCATGTTTGGCAGCCGCGTAGGCTGATCTTTGCGGAAATCCGAAAAGGCCGGTCAAACTGCTTACCACCACGATATGGCCTCCACCATTTTTTATCATGAATGGTAGGATTTGCCTGGTTAGGCCGGCGTGTCCCCAAAAATCCACCTCCATGATCCTTCTGGCAACCTCCATCGGGGTATCAATTAACAGCGACCGCTGACTGATACCGCCATTATTGACCAATATATCCAATTGTGGAAATGATGACTGAACCGATTCGACTGCCGCTTTAACTTCCACCGAAAGGGAAAGATCAAAGACAAGGAGAGAGACTTTGGCTCCATTGCTCCGGCACCCTTCGGCCACCTTTTCAAGTTGGCCGTGGTTTCGTCCTGACAGGATCAGTTGATTTCCGGGTTTAGCCCATTGCAAGGCCAATGCCTCCCCTATTCCCGAGGAGGCTCCCGTAATCCAGATGATTTTCGATTTTGTCATTCAGTCAGCCGGTTTCAAAACTCAGTCGGAGAAAGTCCAAAGGGTGGGTATTTCAACCAACTTTGCAAACTTAACTTATTTCAACCTTTTAAACTCTTCAGAACCTGCATCCAAAAACTTCTTAAAGTTTTCGACATTCAGGTCATAGGCCTTGGGAGAAACCAGCAATTTCCCGTCGCTGTCGAGAATCACATAATAAGGTTGTGAATTGGTACCGAACTGGGAAGTTTGGATATCCGCATTCTTTTTCCCAAGCAGTTTTACCTCGCGTCCGTTCTTGTTGGTGTACCACTCCTCTTTCGGCATTTCGATCACCTTATCATCGACGTAAAGGGCAACAAGGACGAAATTTTCCCTCAGCCTGCCAAGTACTCCGGGGTCGCTCCAAACCCTGTTCTCCATTTCGCGGCAATTGGTGCAACCATGACCCGTAAAATCGACAAAAACAGGCTTTTTCAAGGCTTTCGAAACCCGAAGCGCCTGATTGTAATCGAAATAGCCCGACAATCCATGTGGCAATTTCAGGATATCTGCGTACCGCGGGGCCTCCGTCAGATTGCCGGCAACTTTGGTTCCCATTCCCGATCCGCTATTTTCACGTGCAATGGCATTGATGTCAAAATCCTGGGTCTCCATCGGCGGCAGCCAACCTGAGATGGCTTTTAGCGGGGCTCCCCATAATCCCGGGATCAGGTACATCACGAAGGTGAAAGTAAAGATGATAATCAAAAGACGCGGAAAGGACCGGACCACCGGATAATCGCTGTCGTGGGGAAATTTGATCTTGCCCAACAGGTAGAAGCCCATCATGGTAAAGATCACAATCCAGAAACTGAGATAGACCTCGCGGTCGAGGATTCCCCAATGGTAGGTCTGATCCGGGACATTCAGAAATTTCAGGGCAAAAGCAAGTTCAATAAAGCCGATTACCACCTTGATTGTATTTAACCAGCCTCCCGATTTAGGCATCTGCTTGAGCCATTGAGGAAAGAAAGCAAAAAGGGTAAACGGGATTGCAAATGCCAGGGAGAAACCGAGCATCCCGATAACGGGTTTCAATATTTGTCCGCCGACGGCCTGAACCAGCACCGTACCGACAATGGGCCCGGTACATGAAAAGGAGACCAGCACCAGCGTAAATGCCATGAAGATGGTTCCCATCAATCCACCCTTATCTTCCTGCTGCACGCTTTTATTGATCATCCAACTGGGAACAGTAATTTCAAAATAGCCAAAGAATGAAGCGGCAAAGACTATAAATATCAGGAAGAAGAGCACGTTGGGAATCCAGTGGGTACTCAACCAGTTGCCAAAGTCTGCGCCAAAGAGAACGGAGACCAACACCCCGAATATTACATAGATGGCTATGATAGAGAGCCCATATACCATGGCTTGTACTTTCCCCTTGGATCCGCTTTTCATGAAATAGGATACAGTCATGGGGATCATTGGGAAGACACATGGGGTTAGG
>JBBIUJ010000224.1:0-7222 GCA_037440345.1 Prolixibacter sp. | reverse complement strand
TTCTTAAATGGTGATCTTCTATGTTTGTAAAGGAAGTTTCCCCAACTGAAGTTGATTCAAAACTGCTATTAAAATAGTTGTTTTCGTCTTTGTTCAAAAAAGCCAGGACTTTCACTTTTACTTTGGTTGAAAGCGTAAAAATGCCATTCAGGGAATAGCTCCCGGAGTTGTTGAATAGAATTCTTTTTTGTTTTAGATTGGGGGAATAGGTGTTAATATCAAGTATAGTTTGGGCACTTTGATTCTGACCTGTACTGCCCGGTTCGTCCTGTTCAGCGGGCCTTATCAGGAAGTTGATATCCCCGGATGAATCTTCCCCTATGTTGTTGAGACTTACGATTCCATAGAATTTGTTTTTGTTGCCAAAATTCATCAGATTTATAAAAGATTCGTACCTGTTTTCGTTTACCGGATCAAATCCTGCAGAAATATTTCCAAACCATTGTCTTTTCGAATTCTCTTTCATTTTCAGGTTCAATGCCACTTTTTCGCTGCTTTCTATCCCTTTGAGTAGTTTATTATTGGAATAATGCTGATAAACTTCAATTTTGTCGATGGGATAGGCCGGCATATTTTTCGACAGTATCCGGTATCCTTTTTCAAAAAAATCATCCCCGTCTACCATTATTTTTTCAATTTCCCTGTTGCCTACTTTGATGGAACCATCATTGGCAACATTCAATCCCGGAATCTTTTTTAACAAATCTTCCACGACCCTTTCATTCCCTTTCGCAAAAGCTTTGGCATTAAAAATGATGGTATCTTTTTTTACGATCATGGATTTATCCGCCGAAACGATCACTTCATTGAGCTCAATTGGCTCATACACCATGGTTACATTTTTTGTGATTTCAATGGTTGTATTCGTTAATTCGACCGGAACAACAGCCGTTTTATAGGACAATGCTGAAAAATTCAGCAATAATTTACCCGTTTTATTGGTCTTGATCCTATAACTTCCTTTGTCGTCCGATTGCCCGTATGCAACAATTGCCTGACTGTTATCGGGTTTTAGAAAAACATTGGCATAAGGGATTGGATTCCTTTTCTCGTCTTTTACCGTACCAGTGAGGTTGGTTTGAGCGAAAACAAGATTAGGAGAAAGAAGCAGGTATAGAATAATTTTTTTCAAGATTGAATTGTTAAATTCAAGGTCAATTCTACTTTTGGGGTACACCAAAATCATAATCCATTTCGATGGATTTGGGTTGGGAGATTTTGAAACTGACCTTGAATCCTCTATCCATTTGTGATGATAGTATTTTGCCAGTTTCTTCCAATTCCTTTAGCCCTTTCACAATCTTCTTTTTGTATTCTGGACGTGGTATGATTTTTATTCCGAATGGTTTGTTTTCGATCACTTTCTCTTCCTTTCTAACCTCTTTGGCAAACAGAACAACTTCTTTCGTGTCATCACTAATCTCGAGGATCAGACCTGGTAATCCGTTTAATTTGAGGGGACCGAAACCAGTTTGAATGTCGGTCGTAAACCAGACGGTATAGTTTCGCCCCCTAAAACTACAGGTTGCCTTATTACAATCGTGTTGGTTAATCTTTTTGATATCTTCAAAAATGTTCCAAGAGATGACCGGAATTGATTCTTCTATTTCATAAGGTGCATTATTGTTAAATTCTCCATCAAACTCTCTGATAAGATTCTTTTCTTTATTGCTTCTGATATAACGCAGGGATTTGTCGTGATAAGTAATATTAATATTTCCCTTCGTATCTTCAATTTTTTCAATACTTTCATCACCGAGAAAGGTCTCTTTGTATTCAAAAAGGGATTGGAACTTGTTAAAAAAAAGTGCTGCCTCATAGGCAATTGGTCCATTGAAGCTTAACTGCATCGTGTAGTCTACTTTGTAATGATAGCAACTATCATTTTGGCAGAATACTTTAATCGCTGATAAGATTAACACAAGAATAATTAGTATTTTTTTCATTGAATTAGGGGTTTGAAATACTGACCGTCCACCAGAGACAGTCAGTATTAAAGACGGGTTTAATCAGATTTTACATACATTATAATAAAAACTTGGATATTTCAGCTTTTATTGCAGCAATAAGTTGTTGAGCAATTTCTGCACCTGCATGTCTTATTTCAGAGCAATCTCCTGAAACAGTGACTGAAATACTAATTTTAGCTATTCCAATTTGCATTTCAGCACTTACAGTAACTGAACACTGTAATACAGGTAAATCGGGTAAACCAGCCACAATTGTTCCGTTGATTAATTGAGTCAGCTCACACGTTGTCATATTGGTTATATCCCCGAGATCTATGGAGATATTTTTCACTTGCGGAGATACAGTCTGGGTTTTGTCAATTTTTGCATCGTTTGAAGCAGATCCAATGTTGAAAACCACGAAAAGCACCATCAAAAGCAAAATGATTTTTTTCATAATATTGAAATTTTAATTTGTGTAAAAATGGTACATTCACAAATTGATTTTTCCTCATGGTCTTTTGTGATAACGCATAAGGAGGGCCCCATTCAAGTTGGAAAAGCTCCGACTCTTTGGCCGCATCGGTGAGCCCTACCCGCAGGTTCTTGAGGGACGAAGCAGGGTGATGTAATCCGGTGCGGCCTTCTGCACAAATTTATTCATGGCCATAGCTACCGAATTAATGTTGTTTTGGTTGGTTAAGTATTATCATAATCTTATAGGGATAGTTTATGATTTGATTTCCAGGAACAAGGATTGACTCCTATAATATTAATCCTTCATTCATTATATAAGTTACCCCTTTTTTATCAAAAAACGAAATATTGATTAGCGGACTTTCTGTTTTTTGACAATAAGCAACAGATATAGAGGATGATATGATGTGCATGTTTTAAAACAGGTGAAAAATCAAAGTGTGGTATTAACCACTCCGTGTTAGGTTTTTAGATGGCACAGCATTGAGGTCGAAAAGTTTCCAGGTGATATTCTACAACCCATCTCTCAATTTCTCATTTCGCTTTTCCATCTTTCTTACTCCGCACCCTCCGCCCTCTGCCTTTTGCCCTCTGCTAAAAATACCTGGCCGTATACCTTTTAGCCCGCCTGGTATTGTGGAACTCATAGTTGATGGTGAATTCGTGGGTTCCTGAGTTGATCATATTCTCATGGAAAGTTGTCAGGTCGAAGGAGTAGCCAAACCGCAACTGTGAATTGACATTGAACTGAAAAGATAGTGCATAGGAGTTTTTCAGCCTGTAGGTAGCCCCGAACCAGACCCTTTCATAGAGCAGGATATTTGCGGCGAGGTCGATGTAGGAGGGCGTTTGTTCACTCCATCTGTAAAGAGCAGTGGGTTTTAATTTCACGTTATCGGCGACACTAAAAACATAGCCACCCATGGCATATGCGTGCAGGATCTCGCGGTATACTTTTTTGTCTGAATCATCCACAATGTTGTTTTTGAACAATTTTGGCATGGACATACCCAGAAAAAAAATGTCGCTGTGCCAAAGAACGCCGAATCCAACATTGGGCAACATCTTAAAATCCACATTTTGGGCAAAAGAGGGATCCAGGGGATCATTCAATTCCAAATCGGTGAACCTGGCATGGTAGGTATTGAACCCGACCTTGATTCCAAGTGCGAGGTATTCGCGTGGCGCCAGAATGATCCGATAGGCATAATCGGCGTAGAGGCCATTTTGGAGAATTGGTCCCCATTTATCGTTTACAATGGATAACCCAAGACCGACGTTGAAGGATTTCATCGGGAAGTGCATGGTGAAGGTGTTGGAGTTTGGGGCTCCTTCCCATCCGACCCATTGCGCCCGCGACAAGGCATTGATGGTCAGAACGCCTGAAATCCCTGCGTAAGCGGGCTGAATAGATAGAAGATTGGTCAGATATTGGGTGTATATCGGATCTTGCTGTGATTTCACAGATCTTGGAAAAACCAAGAGCAAAATCAGAACCACGGCCGGAATAATGATCGACCTGGATAAGTGAGCTATTTTCATATTCAAAAGGTTAAGGGAATCCTTTTTAATAGTAAAATGGAAGGATAAATATAGTTATTTCCTTTGAGAAGTACGAATGAAACTTTTACAGCATGGAATTACTATTATCTTCGTAAAAATTTTATAACAGATAAGATGTTTTCAGGAATAATTGAAGGGATGGGTACAGTGGTATCCATTGTAAAAGAACAGGAGAATGTTCACTTTACGCTGAAATGTGATTTCACAGATGAACTTAAAGTAGACCAAAGCTTATCTCACAACGGGGTATGTTTGACAGTTGTTCGAAAAGAGGGAGATACCTATACCGTGACGGCCATCAAAGAAACCTTGCTAAAAACAAATCTGGGTGTTTTGATCACCGGTGACAAAGTAAACCTGGAGAGAAGCATGAAAATGGATGGCAGGTTAGATGGCCATATCGTTCAGGGACATGTTGATCAGACGGCAATCTGTAAGGAGGTGGTCGAGGCAGATGGGAGCTGGTATTACACTTTTTCCTATGATTTTGATCCTGAAATGGCAAGAAAGGGCTACATGACTGTAGAAAAGGGATCAATTACCGTCAACGGAGTAAGTCTCACTGTTGTCAATTCGCAAAAAGACTCATTTCAGGTGGCCATTATTCCATACACCTTTGAACACACCAATTTTCACGCCATCCAAAAGGGGAGCGTGATCAATCTTGAATTCGACATCATTGGGAAATACCTTAGCAGACTGGCTGAGTTTAGTAAATGAAAGACTTAGAAGGACTTAGGGAGTGAACTCTGAAGCTATACCCCGAAGGGGTTAAATGTCAATAACCCTGTGTGAGCGACGAAGGAGCGTTACCCAGGGTAAAGAATACCAGAAGATCACCGTCCGCGGTAGCATCTGGAGAAATGTGATAAGATTGTTTCGGACGGAATGATATAATAATGATCAATGAACCTTGCTGGTAGGGTAAGGTTTGAATAATATTTGTCGTTTGTTTTTGCGCATTAACTAATTATTACATGAATGAAAAAACTTATACTGAAGAGCCTATCTGTCTCCATTTCACTGCTTATCGTAGCTGGAACAGCTTTTGGTAAAGAAAGTGTCGAAGCAAAAGCGGCCAGGATTCACAAGGCTGTTCTGACAATCGACACCCACTCGGATACCCCATTGAATTTATTGAGGGATGGTTTTGATGTTGGGAAAAGGCAGGATCAGGCGACCTCCGGCACCAAAGTTGATTTTCCCAGGATGAAGGAGGGCGGATTGGATGCCCAATTTTTTGCAGTATTCGTGGGGCAGGGGCCAAGGACTCCGGAAGGGAATGCCACAGTACAAAAAAAGGCTTTGCATATTCTCGCTGCGATTCGCAAAAGCGTTGGCGCAAATCCAGAGCAGGCTGAGATTGCTTTAACTCCGGATGATGCATACAGGTTAAAGGAGCTGGGCAAGAGAGCCATCTTCATCGGCCTGGAAAACGGCTATGCCCTTGGCAACGATATCACCCTTGTAAAAAAGTATTATGATATGGGCATCAGGTACATCACCCTGTGTCACACCTCAAACAATGACATCTGCGACTCTTCAACCGATAAGAAAAAGGGAGCCGAACACCATGGCCTTTCTACTTTTGGGAAAGAGATAGTGGCTGAAATGAACAGGATCGGAATGATTATTGATGTCTCCCATAGTTCGGATGAAACGTTTATTGATGTCGTCAGATTAAGTAAAACACCAATCATTGCAAGCCATTCCTGTTCGCGGGCTGTATGTGATCATCCAAGAAATCTTACTGACGATGACCTGCGTTTATTGGCCAAAAATGGAGGAGTCATTCAGATGTGCTTCCTTTCGGACTATGTCAAAAAGCCCGATCCAAATCCGAAAAGAGATTCTGTAATGGCCATTGTAAGCAAAAAGTACAATGATTTTCAAGGCCTGACCGATGAGCAATCCAGGGAAGCATACAAGGAATACCGCGAAGCAGGCAAGAAATTTCCAAACAAACTGGCTACAGTACAGGATATGGTCAATCACATCGATCACATCGTGAAAGTCATTGGTATCGATTACGTTGGTATAGGAACCGACTTTGATGGCGGAGGCGATTTGTCAGGTTGCCGTGATGTAAGCATGATGGGAAACATTACCCTCGAACTGGTAAAAAGGGGATATTCCGAAAAGGATATTAAAAAGATCTGGGGAGGAAATTTTATGCGCGTCTTCCGCGAGGTTCAGAAATCGGTTAAGCTCTAATAATTATTTGTCGGCCATCAGCCAATAACTGGTTTCGGGATCTGCCTCCAATATTTTGCCTAATCCTTGAATGGCTTCATTGCGGGTTTGGTAGCTTTCAACAGAAACCCTGAAGAAGCTCTTGCCCATCGTAGAAACCTCTGCATGGTAACCTTTCTTGATCAGCTTTTCAGCAAGTTTGTCTGCATTTTCCCTGACTTTGAAACATCCGCCTACCACATGGAATTTACCACTGGAAGCTGTTCCAGGAGAATTTTGAACAACGTTATTTTGGGACACAGGGGTCTTTGGTTCAGACACTACCGGTGCAACCGGAGCGTGATCCCCTGAAATTTTGGGCTCAGCCGAAGCCGGTTCAACTTTAACATCAGTTGCAATTGATTTAGTGTCAGTTTTTGGTTCAGATGTAACCGGCAGTGGTTCAGCTTTGACAACAGGAAGCGCAACAGGAGTATCTGATAAGGTGAGTGAAGCGCTGTTCGTACTCTTTTGGATGGTAGACTCTTTGGTGTTAAAAATTTTATTAAAAGGAACAAAGTAGAGCAATGCCAGGAGAGGTAAGCTTACAACAAGATATTTTACCGCAGGGTGAAGGCGTTTTTGTGGCTCCGGATCCTTGTCCCTAAATACAGGTTTAGTGGTCAGGGTGTGTTTGTTGACGAGCTGCGGAAAATGAAAAGTGTCGAGGCCAAATGCGTCGGCCCTGAGATTAACTTTTGGAATTGCATCAAACAGAATGTTCTCATTCTTATCGAAATAGATGGAACCAATCTGATCAAATTCAACCCGTTCACCATTTTCCAGTCTGGACAGACATTCTGCAACAAATTCTGCAACAATTTTTCTAGCTTCAAGGTACCCAACTCCCTCTTTCTCTACTACATAATTTACCACCAATCCATCATTCTTTTTCAGCTTGCTGCTAAAAATAATCTCTTTGGATGGAGGCGAAAATTTGTCGCTCTCGGAGTCATACCCAGAGGTTTGGTAGTTGGCAATAAACCCTCCGAGATCCGGGA
>JBBIUJ010000223.1:0-7237 GCA_037440345.1 Prolixibacter sp. | reverse complement strand
TCGGGGGTCACATCGGAAAGGATCCTGATCCCAAGTCCGGGACCGGGGAAGGGATGTCGGCCAAGCAGTTCATCTTTGATCCCGAGGGCTCGACCGACTCTCCTTACTTCGTCTTTGAAAAGCAAATTGAGTGGTTCGACTACTTTCAGATGCATCTTCTCAGGCAACCCGCCCACGTTGTGATGCGATTTGATGGTTGCAGAGGGGCCATTTACGGATACTGATTCAATGACATCAGGATAGATTGTCCCCTGGGCCAGCCACTTGACATCCTGTATCTTGTGCGCTTCAACATCGAAAACTTCGATGAAATTTCTACCAATTGTTTTCCTTTTCTTCTCGGGATCTTTAATCCCTTTCAAATCGTTCCAGAACTTTTCGCGGGCATCGATACCGATTACATTAAGCCCCATTCCCTTGTAGGATTCCAAAACTTCGGAAAATTCGTTTTTACGCAGAAGTCCGTTGTCGACAAAGATGCAGGTAAGGTTACTGCCAATGGCTTTGTGAAGCAGGACACCGGCAACACTCGAATCGACACCACCCGATAATCCCAAAACAACCCTGTCGTCTCCAAGCTTTTGCCTCAATTGGGAAACTGTGGCTTCAATGAAAGAATCTGGCGTCCAGTTCTGGCTGCATCCGCAGATATCGACCAGGAAATTTTTAAGTAATTGTGTCCCTTCCGTGGTATGGTAAACTTCGGGGTGAAACTGAATGGCATAGGTTGGTTCCTCTTCAATCTTAAACGCGGCATACTCAACATCCTCGGTAGAGGCTAAGACGGTGTAGTTTTCAGGCATTCGCACGATGGTATCCCCGTGCGACATCCATACCTGTGAATTTTCACTGATCTGTTTAAAGAGGGGGCTATTGTACTCTTTTACTTTCAAATGTGCCCGGCCATATTCCCTTGAATCTGAAGCGGCTACCTCACCACCAAAGAAGTGGGCGAGGTATTGCGCGCCATAGCAAACGCCAAGCAATGGCATTTTTCCCCTGATTCCGGAGAGATCTATTCTGGGACCCTTTTCATCCCTGACGGAGTAAGGGCTTCCTGATAAGATCACCCCTTTTACCGATTCATCGATGGGAGGGAAGTGGTTAAACGGATGTATTTCGCAGAATACATTTAACTCGCGAACCCTTCGACCAATCAACTGGGTATACTGGGAACCGAAATCAAGAATAAGGATTTTTTCCATATTAGGAAGTGAACTAAAGTGACTAAAGTGAACTAAAGTGACTAAAGTATTTAGAGTGACTGAAGTGCCTGGAGTTCAAACTCTAGTCACCTTAGTCACTCTAGTCACTTTAGTCACTTCTTCTTAAAGTTTTCTAACCCAGATATTACGGTAACTTACCGGGTTTCCATGATCCTGCAATTCAAGCGCGCCGGCGCCATGGGCCACATATTTTGGAATACCGATGTATTCGGTATGCCCAAAAAGGGATATGTTGTTTTGGACCAAAACACCGTTTTGAAGTACGGTAACGCGGGCAGGAGAGAAAAGGGTGCCGTCTTCCTTGAAGCGGGGAGCGGTATAAATTACATCGTAAACCTGCCATTCTCCGGGTTTTTTACAGACGTTGACCAGCGGGGCATACTGTTTGTAGATGGACCCGGCCTGACCATTGCGGTAAGTCCTGTTTTGGTAGTTGTCGAGAACCTGCAGCTCATACCTTCCCTGAAGAAAGATGCCGGAATTGCCGCGTCCCTGACTTTCCCCTTTCACCTCTGCAGGTGTACGCCATTCTATGTGGAGCTGAAAATCCATCATCTCCATTTTGCTCTTGATGCCACCTGCGCCTTTGGCAACGGTCACACAGTTGTCGGCAACGGTCCAACCGGATGGTTCACCTTTCGCATTTGTCCAGTTGGCATTGAAACTTTCCGGTGTGCCATCGAATAGTACGATGGCATCGGAAGGTGCATCCGACGGAGTCTGACCCGGGGTTACCACAGTAACTTCAGGATCCCAGAATTCTGTCATTTCCGGTTTCATTTTGGCAAGATCTTCTTTGGAAGGCTCGGCTTTCTGAGCTGCCGGTTTTGCCGGTTCAACTTTTTGGGCGATAGAAGCAAAGGATAAAAACATTGCGGCTACCATTAATAGTGTTCTCATCTTCTTATAAATTAAATTGCTAAATCATCCATTACCTGGTCAATTTTATGGGTTGTGGCCAGTTCAACCGCATCAAACCCACTCCTTGAATTGAGTTGGGCCTTTACTTCAATGTAAAATTTAATTTTGGGTTCGGTGCCGGATGGTCGAACCGATACTTTCGTGCCATCTACGGTAAAGAATTGCAATACATTGGCGGTGCCTTTCTGGGCAATCGGTTTTTCTTCTCCGGTGATCAGGTTTTTATTGATAAGCGAATCATAGTCTTTAACCCATTCAAGGGGAGAACCAGCCAGCATTTTCGGTGGGTCTTTTCTGAATTTGACCATCAATTGTTCAATCTCTTCCGCTCCGGCTTTCCCTTTGCGAACGATGTATTTCATCTTTTCTTTTGAGTATCCGTATTTCAGGTAAATATCCTGGAGCATTTCAAAAAGTGTCAATTTATGCTCTTTGGCCCATGCTGCAATCTCCGCCATGAGGGCACAAGAGGTTACTGCATCCTTATCACGCACAAAATCAGCAGGTAGAAATCCAAAGCTCTCTTCTCCGCCTCCGATGTATGTCTTTTTCCCTTCGTTATCACGGATGACATCTGCAATGTATTTAAACCCGGTATAACAGTCGTAATATTCCACATTGTTTTTGGTGGCAATTTCAGCAACCAGTTCGGAGGTGACAATCGTTTTCACCACATACTCTTTACCGGTAAGTAAACCAAGCTCTTTACGTTTGGTGATAATATAGTAAAGGAAGATCAGGACGGTCTGGTTGCCATTAACAAGGATGAATTCTCCCTTATCGTTCTTGATGGCAATGCCCAATCTGTCGGCATCCGGATCGGTTGCCATCACCAGGTCTGCGTCGACATCTTTGGCTTTTTTTAATGCAAGTACAAGTGCTGCAGGCTCTTCCGGGTTCGGGGAAATCACGGTAGGAAAATCTCCGCTCACCACATCCTGTTCCGGGATATGGATGACATTGGTGAATCCCATTTTGGCCAGCGCCATTGGGACCAGTTTGACTCCGGTACCATGAATTGGGGTATAAACGATCTTTAAATCGTGCTGCTTTTTGATAGCCTCAGGTGAGAGAGAGACTGTGACAACTTTGTTCAGGTAGAGTTCATCCATTTCGGCGCCCATGGAATAGATCAAATCCGGGTTCCCATTGAAATGAATATCTTCCACTTTGACTTTTTCCACCTCTGCGATGATATTTACATCGTGCGGTTCAACAATTTGCGATCCATCATCCCAGTATGCCTTGTAGCCATTGTACTCTTTTGGGTTGTGTGACGCAGTGAGGATAATTCCGCTTTGCAGTCCAAGCTGACGGATGGCAAATGACAGTTCCGGTGTTGGTCTGAGCGAATCAAACAAGAAAACTTTTATGCCATTGGCCGAGAAAATTGCAGCAGCTGTCTCAGAAAAAAGCCTGCTGTTGTTTCGGCAATCATGTCCGATGGCTACCTTAATTTCGTCCAGGTGAGCAAATGCTTGTTTGAGGTAATTGCTTAAGCCTTGAGTAGCAGCTCCGACCGTATAGATATTCATTCTGTTCGACCCAACGCCCATGATGCCGCGCAGTCCGCCCGTTCCAAACTCGAGGTCACGGTAAAACGCATCGATCAGATCGCTGGGATCCTCTTTTTCCATCAAACTTTTTACTTCGGCTTTGGTGTTTGCATCATAACTTCCTTGCAACCATTCCTGAGCTTTTATCAGTACATTCCCGGGGATATTATTCGTTTGCATTTTCTTTTATTTTGCTAAGACATACTTTCAGACTATCTCTCCAATAAGGAATCTCGATGGCAAAAGTAGTTTTGATTTTTGATTTATTCAATACGGAATATGCAGGCCTGGATGCAGGAGTTGGGTAAGAAGCGGTATCAATGGGATTTACCCGACAGTTAATGCCTTGATAAATCTCAAAAATTGCCTTTGAAAAATCATACCAGCTGGCAACTCCTTCGTTAGAATAGTGATAAATGCCCGGAACAAACCTTTTGCTATCTTTTAAACTCATTTGAAGGATATTCATGATCACGTGGGCCAGATCTCCTGCATAGGTTGGGGTCCCAACCTGATCGGATACAATTCCGAGTTGGTCCCTTTCCTGCCCCAACCGTAACATGGTTTTGACGTAATTGTTGCCATAAACCGAGTATAACCAAGCTGTCCGAATGATGATCGATTTAATTTCTGCCCGAAGGATGGCAGTTTCGCCTTCGAGCTTGGTGATTCCATAGACCGACTGCGGTCTGACGATATCCTTTTCATGGTAAGGCGTTGATTTACTGCCATCGAAAAGGTAGTCGGTAGAGATATGAATAAGTTTGGCTCCTGTTTTCTTGCATCCGTTGATAAGATTAACAACCGCATCGTGGTTTATTTTTTTGGCAAGAATTTTCTCTTTTTCTGCTTTATCTACCGCTGTGTAGGCAGCACAGTTGACAACTGCATAGGGCTTCTCCCCGACAAAGAATTTATCGACCAGCTCAGAATCACAAATGTCAAGTTCTTCTACGTCTGTAAATACAAATGAAAAATCCGGATATTCTGACGAAACTTCCAGAATAGAACGTCCAAGCTGACCCTTTGATCCAGTTACAATTATCTTCATAATATAGCCAAATTGAATATCTGTTTGTGGCAAGTAAAGGTAATAGAAAAGGTTAAATTCACTAGAAAATATCTTTTTTCTGTCCGAAAACGGGCATTAATCGAAGCTCTCAATGTTTTGAATCCCGTTTCGGTTAAAAACGATACGGTATCTTTTAAGATCCCATTGCTCCCTGTTTTTAGCCTGAAGAATCAGATTCAAATAATAAATCTTCTCTCCATGAACTATTTTGTATCCGGCGACATGGTCTGGATAATAAAGTGGAAATTCTGCGTTGTCCATTTTTTGGATGAAATGCGAAATATTCAACTTAAAGATTTCATTCACCCCGGCAGCCGGATATTCACTGTTGGCATCAATATTTTCCCGGTTCAATTGCATCAGCGTCTGGTAGCGGATAATTCGTTCACTGCCCGCTCGGTTATTGGCTTCAAGAATAGAGGAGCGGTCACGTTTTTTTAGTATCTCAGCAGGGACGTTTTGTTCAGATATAAAATCCATACTCTCTTTGACCCAGCCAATCTCACTTTTGTGGGTGCTAATTTTGATTTTATGGTCAAAGTACCGCTTGTTGAATTTGTGGGCAAAATAGTAGCGCGAAAGCTCTTTAATCCGGTCTTTCAGCATGTAACTGACGATTAGCGCGACGAACACCGGCATCGTAAAGGTGCCGAATTTGAGCTGAAAAGAGAAGGCAATAACTGTGGCAAATATCATGGACAATCCTGCGGCAAGGCTAAAGATGATCTGTTCGACCCATACGCCATCTTTCCCCTTTTTTACATCCAGATAGAGATGGCTCTCGGCATATTTTTTCAACATCCCCAAATGATATACCAGTTCTTGATTGTTTCTGTCGACACCCTCCTCAACGACCAGATAACCTTTCTCTTTTTTGTAAGCGATCTCCTTGTTTACTAATGCGAGTAAGGCATCTTTCCTCCCTTCGTAGAGTTCAGCGTATCCCTCTTTAAGCGCTTGGATCAATCTGAAAGTATGAAATTCTATCAGGTTTGATAAAAATTCATCTCCAAATTGAAAGTATTCCAACAGTTCTTTGGAGACCGATGGAGCCAGGAGGCGGGGAAAGAGGGAACGATAGCGGGTTGTTATTTTTTCGACATCCGATTGATAGGATTGAATCAAAAGATCCTTGTTGTTGTCTGATTTTCCACTCACAATATGAGAAACCTCTTCCCTGAGCGAACTTTTCACAATCGACAAAAACATTTTTAGCTGATATTCATAATTGTTTCTGCTGGCCTTGTCTGAGTAGGAAACAAGATTGGTGATTGAATTTTGTAAAAATATAAAGGGGGGAAGTTGCTGATCCGCAATCTTTTTAAGTAAATAGGTGGGTGTAATCAACCGGACATGGGAGGTGAGGTCATTGTAAAAAGCATCTTTGGTGTAGGTAAACCGGTTTATATCCAAACTGTTGGGAACGAAAATCCACATATTGAAGGCGAAATCATTAATTTTCTGTTTTTCGCTGGCAACAAAACCAACTTTCATCTCCAGTGAGAAGAAATCATGAATCTTTACATTTTCATCTATCATACCTGGATTATGTGAAAAAAAGTAACCGATTTTTAAAGATAGAAAATTTATGTGACAATATCAGCTTACCCAATGATTGCCAATGATGGACTTATTCTTTTGCCAAATCTACCATTTTGAATAGGGTATCTTGGTAAGGGCCGAATTGTAGTATTTTGCATCTCCGGTAACCTCTTTGCCTAGCCAGGGAGGTTTTATAACTATCTCATTTTCATTTGAAAGTTCAATTTCAGCAACGACCAAACCTAGATTTTCACCATAAAACTCATCTACTTCGATATTGTGGTTCCCGGATTTTACCTCAAAACGGGTCTTGTCGATAAGGCCTGGTTCACAAATTTTCAGAAGGTCATTGGCCTCTTCTACCGGAATCTCCTTCTCCCACTCAAATCGTGTAGTCCCTGATTCGTTACTCTCTCCTTTGACAGTGAGAAAGCCTTTTTCCCCTTTTGTTCGAACTCTTACTGTCCTTCCAGGCACTGAAGCAAGATACCCCTGCCTGATCCGGGTTGATTTATAGGCTTCGGACTTGAAATCCTCACTTGTGACTAAAAATTTTCTTTCAATTTCGATAGACATGGCTACTCTTCTTTAACTATTGCAATGGGTTGGCATCATCGGGATTTGTTGAATTACGGTTGGTTAAAATAAGAAAAAAATGTCACGAATTTTCAGGAGATTGGAAGTCTGATGGCGATTAAAAAGACTCATTTTTGGAATCCGATTTTACCTTGGAAAGCGGATAAGATTGACGCCTTCAAAGATCGTTTAAAATCCATAACTATCAATTAGTTATACTTGTAAACTATTTTTTAAAATTGGATTGTTTATTTGAGAAAATATTGTACCTTTGCGCCCGTTCAAAATAATGTCTAATTTATTAATTTTTAAGGAAATTTTAAAATGAGTGAAATCGATGAAAA
>JBBIUJ010000222.1:0-7248 GCA_037440345.1 Prolixibacter sp. | reverse complement strand
TTGCCTTCTGGATAAAGAAGACGATGGTATCGTAAATGGCAATGATCGCCTTCACAATCCCGGCGCCCGGAACGAAAACACTGACGATCCATTGAATTGCCTGCTCAATGATCTTGATTTTGAGAAAATCCTTAACCGCTTCGATAAATGCCTGCTGCATCTCTCCGGCCATCTCTTTGAGTTGCTCCCAGGCAGCCATCGGTCCCTCGGTTATCAGCGTTTTGACCAGGGTAAAGGTTTTTTCAATCGTACTTACAACCGTTTCACCCATGACGGTGACCATGTGCCTGCGGATATTCTGATAGGTGATGCCAATCATCTGCAAAGCCAATCCCACGATGCCTTTCAAATCCCATACCTGTGGCAAAATCAACCCCTCCAACGATCCTGTGAGCCATTCGAAGAGTGAATTTTTGAGGTGTTTCAGGAAATTTAGTCCAAAATTTTTGAATCCGGTAATGGCCGCATTGATCACATTTTTGGCAAACTGAATGGGTTGGGTAAATATGCCTTTCAGAACGGATGCCCCTTTGTTCAGGACTCCTTCGATCACACTGAGGGAGTAGCCAGCCTGCTTCAACGCCCAGGTGAAGAACTTCTTCGCGGCTTGCAAAAGCAGATTACCAATCTTCGACAAGGCGCCCGACATGGCCTCCTTCATCTTCTCTATTTTGTCGTCGATGGCTTTGATGGCAGCCTCCTGCTTATCAGCCAGCTTCTGTTGAAGTTCCTGCTCCTTCTTGCCGATAAAACTATCCAGACCGTTCAATTTACCGTTCATCTCTTCGGCAGCTTTTGTGCCGATATCCCTTAACCCGGGAGCAAGTTTGCCCACGTATGCGGCAATCTCCTTCTTCGCCCCGGACAAAACCGATTTACATTCGGCAATGACATTTTTATTGGCAGTGGTAATGGCTGAGATCAATTTGTTGATGGCAGCGACAAAGATGGCACGGTTGCGGTCGAAGATGGCTTTTACTTCGGGCAGATCCTTCATGCCCAGCAACCAATCCTTGGCCTTCTTAAATTTGCCCTTAATCCCTTTGTAACGTTCAGATTTATAGGCATCCATCTCACTTTTCACCTGATCTTCGAACTGCGAGGTTGCCCTGCTGCTTCCCTCATCGAAACTTTTCATTGATTTGGTTTCGAGGTCGGCCAATTTCTTCACCACGCTCTTTTGGGCAACCGTGTAGATCGAATTGATCTGTGCCGCCACCTCTTCGCGTTTTCTTTCCAGGGCGCTTTTGGTGCTTTTCTGCTTTTGGGAGGTACCGGCCAAATCATTTTTCCTTCTGGTTTTTAGGGTAGAACGTTCTTTCTTTTCCTCCGCTTTCAACTCCCCAGCGACCTTTTCTGCTTCAGATTTTGCAAAACTTTGGATGGATGCAGGCTCGCTTTTCGCCATTTTCTCCATTCCCTTCTTCTCCTTAGCCGCGACAGCCAGGTCGCCGCTATCGACCATATCGAGCTGCTCTTGTGTGATCCCCTCCTCTTTCAGTTTGGCATCAGCCTCCCTGGTAAAGTTGCCCACATCGGTATGCTGAGGCTGAAGCGGTGCAACGGCGCCTTCGCCAAGGTTCATTTCAGGCGTAACGGTCTCTGGCTCTTCGGCGGGCAAAGGGGTAGCCATCTGGGTCGTTGGAGCTGGCGGTGGCACTTTCTCCATTTCTGAAAAGGTGGAGACAACCTCATCCTTATCACCCTGTACCGCAGAGAGTACAGCGCCACTCATCGCTCCCGCCTTGTTATCTTTTTTGAAATTATCGACCTCCTCAATGGTTTGAGGGATATTTTCGGAAAGGGCGTTCTGCAATTCCTGCTTTACCCTCGATTCGACCGGAACAGGAGCTTTTTTGCTATCCAGTGCACCTACCTGACCGGCATTGCTTTTGGATTGCTCTTCTGACAAGGGAACAACAACCGCCTTCTCAGTTTGACCTAGTTTTGTTGCCGCATTGTCGTGTTGTTTTTCATGTTCACCAAGAGTCTTCAGCTTGTTTCTACCCCGTACCCGCACCGGCTCTCCTCTCATGGCGAGAAACTTTGCGACCTCGCTCTTACCCAATATGCCTGACTCAGCAAACCTTCTGGTGGAGGGAGATGGCAACTGTACCATACCGCCGGCTCCGGGACGTAACTTGCCCACATCCGTATGGGCAGCCGCGGCCGGGGCCGGAGCAGTATGGTTCACAGTCTTTTGTTTAACAACTTCCATCTTTCATTCTATATTGAATATCAGAAAGCGATGGGCCAATGCGGCCGGGATATTAAGAAATCATATGGTATTATTACACAGAGAAATTATTACTATTGCATGAATCTAAAAATGGCTTTGAAATTGTTGCCTGATCAACGAAATACTTGAGGAATCCCAGAGTGCACTGAGAGAAAAATCGCTTGCGATTTTTAAACTCAGTGAACTCTCGATTTTTCTCTGAAATTTATCCAAAGGCAAAAAATTCTATCCACGATAAGTTCTCGTTTATTATATAATTATTCTCTGTGTAAAATTTAAACAGTCTAAACCTATTTCATGATGGTGATGTACCGACTCACCGAATTGTACCGGATGTAACCATAACCATTGGTGGTTCTGGAATATGCCAACACATTGATGGAGTGGGCGCAGGTCCTGACAGGAACCCAAAGTGGCGTATTCTGATTTTGCACACCACCCCAATCGCCTTTTGCCAGTGTATAGGAATCTGAAGCCAAAGTGGCCGATGCACCGTCACCCCAAACGGCATAGACGGAATAACTAAGCACATTGTTTTCCGGATCACTGGCGTCAAAATTGACTACTATACCATCAGTAGGTCCCGTCATTTGGACAATGTCACATGCATTGAGCGCGGTAGTCCCATGTTTGACGGAGTTGATTTTTACGATTGGTACGGTATTGTCGATGCTGAGTGTCAGAATTTGAGCCGGCACTACAATCGGACTTTTGGAGGCATTGTAAAACTCCACCTGAAACTGGTGAATACCTTGCGAAAGTTGACCTGAGTCAAATTGGAACAACAAATCATGTATTGAATAATCTACCGTGATATCTTGCAATTTGTAAAAATTGCCGGCATCCGGACTAAAAGATTCTAGTACATAATCGTTGGCTGGTATGCTCCATTTGTAATTGTACCAGGCAGTTATGAAATCAGTCATAGGAGCAACGGTACCGGCCCTATGCTTAACCTTGATGAACGTTGCGCCACTTGCCGTAATCAGACTGCGCAAATTTGGCTGGTTCCCGATGATGTTGAGCAATCCGCCAAAAGCTGCATTTTGTACCTGGACCATGTACCCTGGATCAGTTGTAGCCTTTCCGCTGACACTGTTGATCTTCGTGGTAGGGATTAAGCCAACACAACCAATGACAGGGCCCATTAAGGCCGGGCTGATTGCTGGTCTCCTCGAAAAATAGAGGGTATGCAAAGCGGCGAAACTGGTCCAGAAATTAGCCGGTGTATCTCCCTCAATAGCTGGTGTTGTAGAATGAATTTTGAGGCCAAACCGGGTAAAAGGCGGCCACCAAAAGAAACCTCCAAGGGCAACATTCAGATCGGTCAGTTTGAATTTGAATTTCCAAACTCTATGAGGGACTGCACCATCCGGAGAGGTTTCAAAGGCTGTTTTGAAAACAGTCTGATCCGGAGTGAGGCCCGTCCAAGTGCCGGGAGCCAGGTAAAACTGCCGGCCAATTTTATTCGGCATTTGTGGATAAATGCTATAATTGGTGTCGACATTTGGTGTGATGTTTCCATCCCGGTTACAGTCGAACGTAAACCAAAAATAATCACCCGCACCGCTGTCATTCACGGTATCACTGACAATATCCAGTGCTGCATAGAGAAAAAGCGCGTCATTCTTGGTGTTGAGAAATCCTCCGGGAATGGCCATTTTACCGGCTCCGGCCCATACCGGATCGCCCAATCCTTCTGTTAAATTAATGGGCACTTCTGCCCAGGTTGAAGTTGTAATCATGATCTGTCATTTTAGCATTCATTGGTGCCTACTCTGTAAGGTTTTCGGCTGCCCCACTTCAATGATACAATCAATAAGCACTAATAAATTGACAATGGACAGTTGACAATTGACAATTAGGTATCGTGCAGATTGGCTGTGCAATACAGAATTATATATTGGATGATGACATTGTTTTTAACTTAAAAAGTTCTTCCTTCTTTCATAAATTCGCGACGTATGGCCTCCTCCATGTCGGCCGACAGGATTTTGTTGTCGCCACGGCTGATCGCCTTCAGCGAAACGGTACGGACAACATTCATGATGGTGCCACCGGAGATTTCATGCTGCTCTGCGACCTTGTCCAGGTCAACCTTCTTCTCTAATATTGCTTTGTCCGAAAAGGCATTCTTCCAGATACGGGCTCTCTCGGCAGGTTTGGGCATCGGGAATTGAATGACCGACTGAAACCTTCGCAAAAAAGCCGCATCAATATTGTTTTTGAGGTTCGAAGCCAGGATCACCACCCCGTTGAACTCTTCAATTCGTTGAAGCAGGTAGCTGATCTCCTGGTTGGCATACCGATCGTGCGAGTCCTCCACTTTCGATCTTTTGCCAAAGAGTGCGTCAGCTTCGTCGAAGAAGAGGATCCAATTCTTATTTTCGGCCATATCGAAAATCCGGGAAAGGTTTTTCTCCGTCTCTCCGATGTATTTGGAAATGATCATGCTCAAATCAATCTTATAAACATCAACGCCGCAATGCTTTCCAAGCAGACAGGCTGAGAAAGTCTTGCCGGTACCGGGTAATCCGTAGAAAAGCGTGGTATATCCCGGTTTCAGGTTCCGGCTCATCCCCCACTCTTTTAAAAGGGTATTTCCATGCATGATCCAGTACCTGATCTCCTCCAACTGCTCAAGTGTATAAGATGGAAGAACCAGATGGTCCCAATCCAGCTCTGTTTCGATGAGCCTCGCGGGAAAATCGGTGTTGTAATTGGGTTTTCTTTCAATGCCTGTCACAAACCAGTTGAGGTATTCCCTCGATATTTGCAGGGCTCCGCTCAGCATCGGTTCACCCGTCTGTGGTGGCGCCAGGGAGAGAACATTCTGTTTGGCAAAGAAATGGTCCCCTTCGAAGATACGGGTCATCTCAAACCTCCGTTCCAGATTTTCCCCGGCAAGGATAAAGGCTGCCGTTTCCCCGGTAGGGATAAAACCGGAATGATTGATCCCTTTTAGTCCGCCGAATTCAGTAAATCCCCTCATCGTGCTCATGTTCTGAACCCAAAGGACATCAAGCAACTGAGGCTTGATATGCGGGATCATGGCCAGAATCAGTATCAACCGTTCGGAGTGGTTCAACTGGTTCTCCCTGATAAATTTTGCATAAAAAGATTCACTCGGTATAAACTCAGACGGGAATATGGATGAAACATCCTCTTTTGATCCGGGCTTATCAAAATAAAAATTTAGCCTTCCGTTTAAAACATTGGCAAACCAATCCATCTCAAGGTTAAGGTCATGGGCATTATCGGTCAGTTCTTTTGACATTCGGTATAGATTGGTTTATCCATCCATGGTAGTTTGATGATCGAGTAACTCCATGGAATCGTGTTTAACAACATATCGAAGGCAGCGCTTTCCAGAATCACCTTCCATCCATTTTCAAATGGGAAGAGCATTCCATTGCGCTGAACAAATGTGGCCCTTAAACCACCAATGGATGTATTTCCGAGAGAGCTCCAATGACTTACCACCGCCTGAAGCATCGATTCGGCTTCCTCCATCTGTTTTTGATTAAGCAATCCCTTCGAAACAGCCAATGGGTCTGTTGGATCCATTCCAAGCAGAGGCTTAATGAATCCCAGTTCAAACTCGAACAACTCTTCACGTCCGGTGGCCACAAAATGAAGCAATGCCGCAGCTTTTGAAAGATTTCTAACCGGAATTCGCTTATCATCCCTGGAAATAATCCCGGAATTGGTAAAAAGGCTTCCGAAAAAGGGATGCAAGATCATCAAACCGGCATTCTGGACAGAAATACCCGATTCACCCGTATTTCGTGGTGAATGATCAGCGTTTAAAAGTACCGAAGAGGAACTTTTTGATGTTTTTGCACCAGCCAAATAGTCAATCGGCTCAGAGATCTCCTTCCGGTTTGAGATCTCATCTTTTTCTTCACATCTCCAAAAATTTGCCACTACATCCTTACCAGGAAGCTGACTGACAACATTCTGCCTTTTCATCACGAGATATTCAGAAGGACCGGAGAAGTGATTTTTCCAATGGACAGAGGATGGAGAGAGCCTTGATTTCTTGTGGAGAAAAGAAAAAAACCGCTCATAATAGAACAATCCCTCTTTGGATAGCACCCTGGATGCAGCTTCCTTCCAATTTGGGACAGAGGTTGGATTATCATGACTATTGGCTGCCTGAAGGAAGGCTGCCACCAGCATTTTGGAGGTATGTAGATTAAAATGACTTAGTTCAGAAATTAACAACCCCTGCTGAAGTAAATTCAACTCCTCTTTTGCAACCTGTGGCAAAGTCCTGCTTACCTCTTCAGTAAGCCTTACAATTTCATCTACCTGAAGAAACTGGATAAGCCTGAACAGAAAGGGCTGCGAAACCCTTTTCGTACGGATATATTCCACCAATTGTTGCCGGTTTCCCTGGATGGTTTCCGGTAAAACCGCTACCACTTCGTCTCGCTGATAAGTTGAATATCCAGGCAATACGCCATTCTCCAGATAATAAAGAACCAACTCAAACGTGAATTGATTGATGGAAATTGTGGCCGATTCATACCTATTGCTTTTACTTTTGCTGGAATCCGGATTTTCTACTTTGAGCAGATCTGAAAGTTGCACATACAGTCCTTGTTCAATATCCCCCCAAAGTTCTTTGCCATCAGATACTTTCAATTTGATTTCAATTCTCGGAATACGTATTATTTCATCTGCGGGGATGTTCTCGCTGAAAGCTCTCTCAAAGATGGGCAACAGCCTTCCCTCCCACTCCTGGCGAAGCTCTTTCCGGATCGCAAAAGCCCGCTCCTCCGTTGGTATTGAAACTTGCCATCTCTGTCTGAAAATCCTATGGGATAACTCCATTGTTTCTATCGTAAAGAAATATTCTTGACAAACGTATTGAGTGAGGCACTTCCAACTTTATCCGTTACTGTTTTCATGGTATCCAGGGTAGAAGTTAGCACTGTGGCATTTTTGATCGTTCCGAGGCTGGCGCTTATTTCTGTCATGGCCTTGAAACCATCCGTGCCGAC
>JBBIUJ010000221.1:0-7255 GCA_037440345.1 Prolixibacter sp. | reverse complement strand
CATGAACGATCAATTTGGTAAAAGAACGAAGATAGCCGGTGAAACATACAGAAAAATCGCTCAGGGATGCCTCGATGCGATTCTCAAGTACAATCCTGAACGTCTGGTGCTGGCCGATGGTAACAATGGCGGTGGCGACGTGACGCCGGAACTCAATGATTTGACCATTGCGCAAAGCTGCAGAGGGTATTACCCAGGCGATATTTCGCATTACCGGGCGCCATGGGTTTGGAAGAATCCGGATGATGCCCCGAAACCGGTTTGGCCGGGAACCATCGGAAACAAGAACTTCAGTCGTAGGAACCTGGAGGATTTCTACAAGCCATGGATCGAACTGGTTCAACAGGGCATTGGCGTGCATTGCGGAGAGTGCGGCTGCTACAGGGAGACACCCCACGAAGTCTTTCTGGCCTGGATGACCGATGTACTTGACATCCTAACTGAAAATAACATTGGGTGGGCTTTTTGGAATTTCAGGGGAGATTTTGGTGTGATGAATTCGGGCAGAAAAGATGTTGCCTACGAAGATTGGCATGGGCAGAAACTGGATAGACAGATGCTCGAAATGCTGCAGAAACACTAAGAATAGCTATTCCCACTTAATTCAGCTACCTTTGCACCAATTAAATTAGTTGCAAAGAATATGTTATTTCGTTCATTGAACATCATAGAACCTATTTTAAAAGCTGTCGAAGAGGAGGGTTACACGACGCCAACTCCCATTCAGGCAGAGGCCATTCCAATCGTTTTAAAAGGCACAGACCTGCTCGGATGCGCGCAGACAGGAACCGGAAAAACCGCGGCATTTGCCATTCCAATATTACAATTGCTTAGCTCCACCAAGACATTTGGAAACAAGAGAAAGATCCGAAGTCTGGTTGTTACGCCGACCAGGGAGTTGGCTATCCAGATTGAAGAGAGTTTCAAAGCGTATGGCCGTCATACCGGACTTACCTGCACTGTTCTTTTTGGGGGTGTCAACCAAAATCCACAAACTGCAGCCTTACGTAAAGGTGCAGACATCGTTGTTGCCACCCCGGGCCGCCTCTTGGACCTGATGAACCAGGGTTTTCTCACCTTACGTGATGTTGAAATTTTCGTATTGGACGAAGCCGACCGCATGTTGGATATGGGATTTATCCACGATGTAAAAAAATTGCTCGCAGCCCTTCCTAAAACCAGGCAATCGTTGTTCTTTTCCGCGACCATGCCACCTGAAATCATAAAACTTGCCAATACAATACTTCACAACCCGGTAAAAATCTCTGTTACGCCGGTCTCTTCAACTGTTGACATCATCCAGCAGTCTGTCTTCTTTGTTGATAAAGGGAATAAAAGCGCACTTTTACTGGAGATCCTAAAAGATCAGCGTATAAAGAGAGCTCTGGTATTTACGAGAACGAAACACGGCGCCAACCTTGTGGTGAAGACTCTTTTGAAGCACAATATCCCGGCGGAAGCCATCCATGGGAACAAGGCGCAAAGCGCCCGTCAGCGGGCCCTTTCAAATTTCAAGGAACAAACCACCAGGATACTGGTTGCGACTGATATCGCGGCAAGGGGCATTGATGTCGACGACCTCGAATATGTAGTCAATTACGAAATCCCAAACATTCCTGAAACCTACGTTCACAGGATCGGAAGGACCGGGCGTGCCGGAGCTGAAGGAACAGCCTATTCCTTTTGTGATGCTACGGAGAAAGAGTACCTGAGGGATATTGAAAAGTTGATCAACAAGAAAGTCCCGATAGCGGAGAATCCTCTTTTCCCTTTGATGGACCACAACGCAGTCAAACCGGTACAACAGCAAGGAAGAGGAAATTCGGGCCACTCCAGGCCCAGACAGGTGGAACCCAAAAGAGCGGTTGAAGCCACCAAAAATCCCAGGATACTAATAAGGAAAAAAGGATAAAGGATAAATTAAAAAGGATAAAGTGGAATTTGTTCAGAAAGAACATTTACACATATTAAGATTAGAGGATAAAGTAAAAACGCCACGATTTTGATCGCGGCGTCTTTACTTTATCCTTTTTACTTTATCCTTTATCCTTCTTAATCGTACTTGTGGTTCGGATCCACATCCTCATCACAATTCCCCTTATTATACTGCTCCATGGCGCGCAGACTCATTCCCATGGAAGAGAAACCTCCGTCGTGGAAGAGATTTTGCATGGTAACCTTTTTTGTAAGGTCCGAAAACATCACGATACAATAATCGGCACATTCGTCGGCAGTAGCATTGCCAAGTGGTGACATCCTCTCTGAAAAGTCGAGAAGGCTGTCGAACATCTTGATCCCGTTCCCTGCAGTAGTAGGTGTTGGGGATTGGGAAATGGTATTGATCCGGACATTTCGCTCACGGCCATAGATGTAACCGAAACTACGGGCAATCGATTCGAGTAATGATTTGGCGTCTGCCATGTCGTTGTACCCGTAAAAAGTACGCTGTGCGGCAACATAAGAGAGGGCAAGAACAGACGACCACTCGTTTAATGCGTCCAGCTTACGGGCTGTCTGAAGCACCTTATGGAAAGAGAGCGCCGAAACATCCAGTGTTTTGGCAAGGAAGTCATAATCCAAATCACTGTAGTGCCTTCCTTTTCGCACATTTGGCGACATACCGATGGAATGTAGAATAAAGTCCAGTTTTCCACCCAGCAATTCCATTGATTTGGAAATCAAGTTTTCCAAATCCTCCAGGTTAACAGCATCTGCAGGAATCACTTCAGTATTGCATTTTTTGGCCAAAAGTTCGGTATCGCCCATACGGAGTGCAATAGGTACATTGGTCAATGTAAAAATTGCGCCCTCTTCATAGGCTCGCTCTGCTACCTTCCAGGCAATTGAATGCTCATTCAGCGCTCCAAAAATTATTCCTCTTTTCCCTTTTAATAAATTGTAAGACATGCTTGTAGATGTAAATTATTTCTAATGAATTGATGTGTGTATTTAAACCGGAGGGAAGTGACTAAAGTGACTAGAGTGAACTAAAGTGACTAAAGTACTTGTGGTTGGGGACGATTTGACGTATAAAATTTTTTGTTGTATCACTAACTTCGGTAATTAACCCTCAGCGAGATAATACGTGCTTTGGATAATTCGGTTTCAAATTTAAGATTTACATTTGAGATAGATCAAATCATGCCATCCCTAACTTTAGTCACTTTAGTTCACTCTAGTCACTTTAGTCACTATATTTCTACTTAAGCAACTCAACAGCATTCAACCTTGCGGCCTCAGTAATCACTTCGCCGCTAAGCATTTTTGCAATTTCATCGACCTTCTCTTTCTGAGACAATAATTTCAGTCGGGTGATGGTTTCATGTTCCGTATCTTCCTTGTAAACCAGGTAATGCAGATCACCTTTGGCTGCAATCTGCGGCAAATGGGTAATATTAATCACCTGCATATCCTGTGAGATCTCCTTCAGAATATTACCCATTTTATCGGCTGTTTCGCCCGAAATTCCTGAATCAATTTCATCAAACAGGATGGTTGGCAATGCCTTTGATTTGGATATCAATGCTTTGATTGATAGCATCAACCTCGAGAGTTCACCTCCTGATGCCACTTTGGAAATCTCGTTCAGTTCTCCGTTCTTGTTGGCGGTAAAGAGGAAATTTACCTCGTCCCTGCCCCACAGCGAAAGTGGTAAACCGGTTGAGATCTCAACGGAAAATTTCGAATTTGGCATACCTAGCTGAAACAGTTGCTCCTCCACCTTCTGCCCTATCCGTTCAGTTACAGCTTTTCTGTTCTTAGTCAACTGTTCTGCCAGCGCCAACAATTCATTTTCCATTTCGGCAACTGAATTTTTAAGCGCCAGCAGCAATTCATCATTCGAAAAGACACTATTTACTTTGACCTCAAAATCGTCCCTGAGTTTGATCAATTCTTCTTCGCCGGAAACATGGTGTTTCTGCTGCAGGGAATAGAGCTGATCTAGCCTTTCGTTCAAAAATACAATCCTGCCGGGATCTACCTCCATTTTTTCGGAAGTATAGGCCATGTCAGCAGCCATATCGTTCATTTCCAAGTAAATACCATTCATTCGCTCAATCAATCCGGAAGCCTCAGGATAAAATTTAAGAATTCTGTTCAATATCCCAATCGACTCTTTAACCCTGACAAGGGCATTGCCATCCTCCTCCCTCAGGAGATAAGCTACAGAGAGGAAAGCTGTCTTCAATTCATCCGCATGGGTAAGCAGGGTAAGTTCGTGCTCAAGTTTCTCCTGCTCGCCGGATTGAAGATTAGCATTGGCAAGCTGCTCCAGTTGAAACTGAAAATAATCAAGCTCCTGCCTCATGAGTTGTGCCTTTTCTTCCGCTGCTATCAACTCAGAGAGTAATGATTTGTATGCTTTGAATTTGTACTGATACTCTTTTAGCAGAGCAGAATTCCCTGTATAATTGTCCACCACCATCAATTGAAACAGACGATTGCCCAGTTCCAGGCTCTGGTGCTGGGAATGAATGTCTATCAATCTGACACCAATATCCTGCAAAGTCTTTAGATTCACAGGTGTATCATTGACAAAGGCCCTCGATTTACCATTGGCCGCGATCTCTCTTCTAAAGATCACCTGTTTGTCATAGTCGAGATCATTCTCGGCAAACAGTGTTTCCAATCCGTATCCGTCTACATCAAACTGCCCTTCCACAATACATTTATTATCCTTGTCCTTCAAGACTGTTGTATCGGCACGCTGACCCAAAATCAAAGAGAGTGCGCCAATCAGAATCGATTTACCGGCACCGGTTTCACCCGTAATGATGGTAAGACCAGATGTAAAATCAACATCCAGCTCCCTGATCAATGCATAATTTCGTATCTGTAAACGTCTTAACATGTAATCGAATAATATTTTAAATTGCCGCGAACGACATGGTGCCATAAATTTAATTTTCACCGAATACCCTGGGTTCCCCGGGTTCCGCTGCGCTCCACCCGGGGCTACAATATTGGTCGTCCCTAACGGGGTTACAAAATATTATATAGCGGTTCAACTCATCTTCACATCTTCACATCTTCAAATCAGCTAATTAACACATCAGCAAATCAGCAAATCAAAACACCTTCTGCTGCATAATCGCCTCATACTTCCCGGAATTTGCGGGGTCGCATTCGGATAAAACTGTCATGATCCGGCTTTTTTCATCGGTGGAACCTTTGGAAAAGATGTTGACGATCTCGTCGGATTTGGCATCGAAGAAAATACGGTTGATATATGTGTCGGGCCGCGTCCGGTAAACTTTTTGCATGTTTTTCAGGGCATCGGCAATTTCGCCGCGGCCAATATCCGGCTTGTCCGACATCACATCCAACCCAAGACGGTGGTAACGGTACATCAGGTCCCTGAATGGGCTGTAGGCCTTGTTGGTAAGATTATCCACCAGCCAGAACCGGTTGTTGTTCCCTTCAAATGCGCGCCACCCCTTTTCCCTCGAATTCTGGGATTTATTTACGATATCCTTTGCTCGCTGAAAATAGGGAGAACCTCCCATTGGAGAAAAAGTGTCGTAATCAAAACCAAGAATAATATAGGCATAATAGGCCAATATATTTGTCAGGGCATTGGTATTGGACGTTTCACTGAATTCAAGTGGCTGAAACTCCACATAACGCACGTCAAAATCATTGTCTTTGATGTTGAGAATCGGTGTCTGGTAGGAAGAATTGAAGACGGGACGGTTTAATTGGACCTGAATGGTACCCTTGAACTGGTCAGAACCGATCTGATCGGTAATTTGGATGAAGATGGTGCAGACAATTCGTTCGTCCAAGGAGAACTGGTTATCTGTCCATTTCCGCGTGTTCATGAATTCGGAGATATCGGTCCGCATCGTCTGGAAGATCTCTTTGTAGGTACCTTCAATACGCGAACTGGAGACACTGACGTTGCATTGCAACTCCTGGGCCGAGAGCTGAAACAGGCAAAGAGACAAAATAGCGGAGAGAAGCGTACGGCGCATAAGCAATAAAATGTTTCCTAAAAATAGACATTCTATTCAAATTGCGAAGGGTAATCCAGGGCAAATTCTTCAATGCCACTTGTAAGGAGTCTCTAACAAAGGATCAATAGCGGCAAAAGTGCTGAAATCCTTTCGCTTGTTTCTTTCCCACCAAATAAAATAGGCATTTGCCGCCTCCCTGTGAGATGTTTCGTCCTTGCCCAGCCCAAAATCAGCATTTCTTAATGCCAGGATAGAATTCTGCGATGGAAACCTCAAAATCAAATATTTACTCTTGATGCTTACCGCCCTGTTGGAGGTTGATTCAAAATCCTTCTTTTTTACAACTTAATAAAGTCGTAAAAAAGATCACCATGATGAACAAATACAAAGTTTTCATGCGAGCAATAATTAAAACTATTACACCATTTCACTTTCAGCTCCTTTGTGCAATCCATTGTGTACTTTGTGGTTAAATTCTAAAAATTCACCACAAAGGAATTAAGGTTGGAGTGTACGGTCCATATCAAAAATCTTATTGACAATATCAACAGCTACCTCCTGTTTTGATTTCAAAGGAAAGTTGAAAACCTGACCATCCCTGGTAAGGATGGTTATTTTATTGGTATCGAAACCGAAGCCTGCCCCCTCCTCATTAAGAGAGTTAAGGACAATCATGTCGAGATTTTTTGATTTGAGCTTGGCGAAAGCGTTAGCCATTTCATTCTGGGTCTCTAGCGCAAAGCCAACCAAAAGCTGGTGAGGTTTCTTCAATTTGCCCAGTTCGGCAGCAATATCCTTGTTGGGTCGAAGTTCGAGGATCAGATTCCCCTGAGATCGTTTGATCTTCTCCTTTGCAAATTTCACAGGGGCATAATCAGCCACAGCAGCCGTCATGATGGCGCCATCGCATGAGTCAAAACACTGCAAACAAGCAGCATACATCTCATCTGCCGAGGTTACATCGATTCTCTGAATGGAAGGGTGGTTTGTTTTGAGGAGAACAGGCCCGCAGACCAGGATGACATTGGCGCCAACAGCAGCCAATTGCTCGGCGATCGCAAAGCCCATCTTCCCGGTCGAATAGTTACCGATGAAACGAACCGGATCAATTTTTTCGTGGGTGGGACCGGCAGTTATGAGGTAGGTCTTGTTCAGAAGATTATTTATTGGAAAAAAACTGTTCGATGGATGTAAGTATCACTTCGGGCTCCTCCATCCGGCCTTTCCCAATCAGACCGCTGGCCAGTTCGCCGCTGGCCGGCTCGATGATGCTGTTCCCGAAGGCTTTCAATTTGCGG
>JBBIUJ010000220.1:0-7257 GCA_037440345.1 Prolixibacter sp. | reverse complement strand
CCCTCCCGCGTCAGAAAACTCCTGTCACGGATCGTTTGCAACGAAATATTTTTACCATGGTGTTTTGCGATCATCCTTAAACAGGAGGGCCCGCAATCCATGGCATCCAATTGTTTGTAAAACGGGAATCGTGGCATCAGCTAAAACCGGATTGGTTACATGCAAATATGCAAAATTTATCAGGATCTTATTGCAGAACAATGGTCAGTTGAAAATGGACAATGGACAATTGAAAATGGACAGTTGTAAAGGAAGCGGACCATTTATGGGTTAAGTGATAATGATGAGGAAACAAGAAAATATTTGGACGTAAAAAATCATCTACTGTGCAATCTTTAACTAAAATCAAAAATTTGCTTGTTGAAATGTCGGAAAGTACATAACATGTTTAGTAACATGAAAACCAACTTCACGCCTAAGGGCTAATAGCGCATTTCATTGATATCAGGCAATTTACAAATTTCCAAAAAATCGAAAATCGAAAATCGAAAATCGAAAATTCTATGGCTGGTCGTACCTTTTTAAATAATTTCTATTTTTGAAGGAATTGAATATAAGTTTTCTAAATAACCAGACAATTTTATTTAAATTTTTTGTTATGAAGGTATATCAAACGAATGAAATTAGGAACATTACGGTGCTCGGAAACTCGGGCGCTGGGAAAACCACCCTTGTAGAAGCCATGCTCTTCGAGGGTGGGATTATTAACCGCAGAGGGGATGTCAAAAGCAAGAACACTGCGTCGGATTACAACCTCGTGGAGCAAGAGTATGGCAACTCTGTTCATGAAACTGTTCTTTATACTGAATTTGAGGGATGCAAGATTAACATCATTGATACTCCGGGGATGGACGATTTTGTCGGAGGGGTTATTCCCGCCCTGAGTGTCGCAGCGACTGGATTACTTGTTTTTAACGCTGTCAACGGCGTTGAAGTTGGAACCGAAATTGCCAACAGGAATGCCGAAAAATTTCACAAACCGCTGATTTTTGTTATCAATCACCTGGATCACGAAAACAGCAACTGGGACAATACCATGGAGATGGCCAAAACAACCTTTGGCAACAAACTGGCCATTGTCCAATACCCTGTAAACCCAGGACTGGGTTACAACAAAGCCATCGACGTTTTGAAGATGAAGATGCTTCAGTGGGGGCCAAACGGAGGAAAACCTGAAATGCTGGATATTCCTGCCTCTGAAAAGGAGAAAGCAGAAGAATACCACAACAATCTGGTCGAAATGGCAGCCGAGAATGACGAAGCATTGATGGAACTCTTTTTTGAGCAAGGTTCTTTGAACGAAGATGAGATGAAAAAAGGACTAAAATTGGGCATGCTCTCAAGAGGGCTTTTCCCCGTTTTTTGTACCTGTGCGGCCAAAGACATGGGCATACGCAGGCTCATGGATTTCATCGTCAACGTTGCGCCCGATCCGGGAGAATTGGCGCCGGTAGAGACTGTCGACGGGAAATTGATCCCGATCAGCGTAAAAGGGGCAACCTCCATTTACTGTTTTAAGACCGCTCTTGAGCAGCACGTTGGCGAAGTCACCTATTTCAAGGTAATATCCGGGACACTGAAGGAGGGAATGGATTTGACTAATATGGCCAAGAATTCCAAAGAAAGAATCTCCCAGATTTTTGCGGTGGCCGGAAAAACCAGAACCAAAGTACCCGAAATGGTAGCCGGAGATATCGGCGCCACTGTTAAATTGAAAGATGTCAGACACAACAATACACTTTGCGACAAAGACGCGGAAATTGAATTTCCACCGATAAAATTCCCCGCACCAAGATACACGACTGCAGTAAAAGCAGTGAATGAAGCAGATGAAGAGAAAATGGGTGAATACCTGCACCGCCTTCACGAAGAGGATCCAACCTACATTATTGAATATTCAAAAGAGCTAAAACAAATTCTGATCCATGGTCAGGGCGAATACCACATCAATACTTTGAAATGGTATTTCGATAACGTCTTTAAGATTGACATTCAGTTTCTAAACCCCAAAATCCCCTACCGGGAAACCATTACCAAGATTGCCCAGGCCGACTACCGTCACCGCAAGCAAAGTGGGGGATCAGGCCAGTTTGGTGAGGTACACATGATTATCGAACCTTATGAAGAGGGAATGCCTGTGCCTGCTGCTTACATGATTGACGGCAAGGAGATGAAGGTAAGCCTTCGCGGAACTGAGGTCACAGAACTGCCATGGGGCGGAAAATTGGTCTTCTGCAACTGTATTGTCGGTGGTTCTATCGATGCACGTTTCCACCCAGCCATCCTTAAAGGGATCATGGAGAAAATGGAAGAGGGACCACTCACCGGTTCTTATGCGCGTGACATCCGCGTTTGTATTTATGAAGGTAAGATGCACCCTGTCGACTCCAACGAAATTTCTTTCCGCCTCGCCGGAAGAAATGCATTTAGTCAGGCCTTTAAAAAGGCGGGCGCCAAGATTCTGGAGCCTATTTACGATGTTGAAGTTCTCGTTCCCGGCGACCGTATGGGTGACGTGATGGGAGATCTTCAAAACCGACGGGCCCTGATCATGGGTATGACCTCCGAAAAAGGGTTCGAAAAAATTGTGGCAAAAGTACCACTGAAAGAGATGAACAAGTATTCGACTACTTTAAGTTCTGTCACACAGGGACGGGCAATGTTCAAAATGAAATTCGCCAGCTACGAAAAAGTACCTGCTGAAGTTCAGGACGAACTGCTCAAGACCTATGCAGCAACTCAAACTGAAGAGTAGCAGATATTATCCGCTAACTATGATTTGTGGCGCTCATCCTTTCGGGGATGAGCGTTTTTTTTGAGATTTAGCGGTACAGTGCAGTTTAATTGATTAACTTTCGTTCTAAAATTGGATGCGGATCAAAGGAGCGCGTCATTATAAAAAATAAATTACCATGAAGATTAAATTTATTGGTGCAGCCCGCGAAGTGACAGGCAGTAAACACCTGATCACACTCGACAATGGGAAAAAAATACTTTTGGATTGCGGCATGTTTCAGGGGAAAGGGATGGAGACAGACTCTTCTAACCGCAACCTTGGATTTGACCCAAAAGAGATTAATCACATCATTTTGACACATGCGCATATCGACCATTCCGGTTTGATTCCATATGTCTACAAGCTCGGATTCAGAGGGTCTGTTATCTGCACCAATGCAACGCGCGACCTATGTGCCATCATGCTGGCCGACAGCGGCCATATCCAGGAGCTCGATGTTAAATGGTACAACAAAAAGTTGATGAAGCATGGTCTGGAACCAATCGAGCCAATATATACTTCTGATATTGCCAAAGAATGTATGCAGCTCTTTATCGGAATCGCCTACAACCGTAAATTTTATATCGATGATAATGTAAAAGTCCGTTTTACCAACAACGGACACCTGCTCGGTGCTGGAACCGCCTCAATCGAAATCACTGAGAATGGCAAAACCGTAAAGATTGCCTACACGGGAGATATAGGTCGTCCGGTCAGCAAAATATTGAAAGTTCCGGAAGCATTCAGGCAATGTGATTACCTGATCACGGAATCAACTTACGGAAACAGACTTCACAAGCAGTTTGCCCATGCAGAGGAAGAATTGCTGAAAGTCGTAATAGACACCTGTGTCAATAAACAGGGGAAACTAATCATCCCCTCTTTTGCCATCGGCAGAACACAGGATATTGTCTTTTCGCTGAACAATTTCTACAATGCAGGACTACTTCCAAAAATTCAGATTTATGTGGATAGTCCGCTAGCTGTCAATGCAACAACTATCTTCAGATTGCATTCAGAGTGTTTCAACGAGGAGGTGATGAAAGTGGTGGAAACTGACGAGGATCCGTTTGGTTTCAATTCATTGCATTACATCACTTCCACAAATGACTCGAAGAAGCTAAATTCCTTTAAAAAGCCCTGTATCATCATCTCAGCTTCAGGGATGATGGAGGCCGGACGGATCAAACACCACCTGGCCAACAATATCTCCAACCCTAAAAATACCATTCTGGTAGTTGGCTATTGTGCCCCAAGGACCCTTGGTGCAAGATTGGTTGATGGAGAGAAAACGGTCTCCATTTTTGGAAACAAGTATCAGGTGAACGCCGAAATTGCACGAATCGAAGCTTTCAGTGGACATGGAGACTACAGCGAGATGTTGTCGTTTCTGAATTGCCAGGATAAACCTGCCATCAAGAAAGTCTTCCTGGTGCATGGCGATTATGAAGCACAATCTTTTTACAGGGATGAAATGATCAAAGCCGGCTTCCAAAATATCGAAATACAGGAGGCTATGTCAGAAGTTACTCTCTAATGTGCTGATGTGCTAATGTGCTAATTCATTTAACACATCAACGAATCAACTAATCAACTAATTTGATGGCCTGATCTTTTCCAGAATACGATCCGGAGTGATCGGCATCTGGGTCACTCTTGCTCCGGAAGCTTGGAATACTGCATTGGCGATGGCACCGCCGACACAGATGATCGCCGGTTCGCCTCCACCTTGTGGGGGAGCGCTCATGTCGTCGTAGAAGACCGTTTCGATAGGAGCCGTTGTGGAGAATCTGGTGAACTCGTATGTGTCAAAATTACGAACTACCACCTCGCCCCAATTGAACGGCACATCTTCATACAAGGCATAACCGAGTCCCATCGTAATGCATCCCTCAGCCTGTACGCGTGCCCCGTGAGGATTGATAACCTGCCCCATGTCCTGGGCGCAAACCACACGCAGAACTTTTACAACGCCGGTGGTAGGATTCACTTCAACCTCAGCAATGAGTGCAACAAAGGTTCCTGCATCATTTCCCAATGCGATGCCAACACCTCTGTTCTTTCCTGGTTTTGCTGAGGTATAGTTAAATGTCTTGGCAGCCAGCGCAAGTGTCCGCTCCATTTTGGGATTCGAAACATTGGCCAGCCGGAAGGCCAGCGGGTCCATTCCAATTTTATCAGCCAGCACATCGATGTGCGATTCACGGGCAAACGTGGTCGTATTGTTGCCCGGAGCCCTCCATGGACCGGTTCCAAACGGATGAATACCCTTTTTGTCATAAAGGGCCGACCGCAAATTGGGAATACCATAAAAATCATTGACGCCACGGCTTCCTGCACAATAGATATTGTATTTCCAGGCAACGATCTTACCACTCTTTTTCACTCCGGCTTTTATCTGCATCACCCCGGCCGGACGAAATTGATCGTACATAAATTCCTCTTCCCTGGTCCAGGCAAGCTGAACAGGCACTCCGGCCTCTTTTGCCAATAAGGCAGCTTCCATGGCCTGTTCCGAATATACCTTGCCCCCAAATCCTCCCCCTACCAAGACTTGTTTTACCAGTACATTTTCGAGGGGCATTTTCAATCTGGTTGAAAGATCTTTTCTTGTTCCAAATGGCGACTGGGTTGAAGCCCATACAATCAGTCTGTCTCCTTCAAAACTGGCCGTAGCCGTATGTGTTTCAATGGATGCATGTGCCTTGTAACCATCATGATATTCCGTTTCCAGGACAAAGTCAGCATCGGCAAACCCCATATCCACATTTCCTTTTTCTTCAAAGACCCTCGTCTCTTTCCCCTCTGCAACCAGATAGCTGAAGATAGTTTTGTCTGTGGCCAGCACTTCTGGTTTGCTCCATTCAGCCTTGATGGCTGCAGCTGCAATGGCTGCCATGTTGGGATTCCGATGTAAGACGGCAACCAGGTTATCAATCACAATTACTTTAACCCCCTCCATCGCAGCGGCTTTTCCCTTGTCGACCGACAACAGTTTGCATCCGTGTGCAGGCGGCCGGCTGATGGCGGCATACAACATCCCCGTAAGTTGGATATCTCCGGCATATTTTGCCTTTCCTGTCACTTTGAGGAGTGCATTGGTGGCATGGATCGGTTTCCCAACCTGCTTGAATTCTGCGGGTTTTTTAAAGACAGGAGCACGTCTTACGGTCTTTACTAACTTTTTCCCTTTGGTAAGTGAGCCATAACTTATTTTGATTTTATTGTCAGCTTTGCCCACAACATGTCCATTTTCCGTTTTTAGCTGATCTTCAGGAATTTTCAGCTCTAATGAGGCCAGTTTAATCAACTCCATGCGTGCTTCGATGGCTGCTGCCCTAAGTGTAGGGTCGAAAAAGCGGGTGGTCATTGAGCCCCAGGTGCCTGCATCATAGGGACACAGATCGGTATCTCCCATGATCATGTCGATGCTGTTAAGTTCAACCTCCAGCTCTTCAGCCAGGGCCTGGGCCAGGGAGGTAGTGATACCCTGTCCCATATCAATTTTCCCGGTGTAACATTCTACCCGGCCATCCTCCCGGATTCTGAGGTAAAGATTGAAATCAGGTCTCTTATTTGCCTCTTCATCCTGTTCTTCCCCAAAAAGTTTTACAGGCTGAAGCGCAAAGATGATGAACAATCCCGCTCCAAGCTTTTTGATAAAATCACGACGGCTTGGACTGATGGGAAGATCCACATCTCCAAAATATATTTCATTGATCTCTTCTGCGTTCATAATTTGGTCCCTCCGTTCATTTCTTTAGACGCCGTTTCAACTGCAGCAATGATCCGGTTGTATGCACCACACCGGCAGAGATTGCCATTCATCCCTTCAATAATCCGCTTACGGCTGGATTTAGGATCTTCTTTCAAAAGTGCAACAGCATTCATGATCTGTCCCGAAGTACAAAACCCGCACTGAAGGGCCTCATGCTCAACGAAAGCTTTCTGAACAGGATGCAGTTTCTCACCGCTTGCCAATCCTTCTATCGTAACCACATTCTTCCCAGCGATCTCTTTGACGGCCATCCCACAGGATCTCTGTGCCACTCCGTCGACCAGGATGGTACATGCACCGCAAAAACCTACTCCACAGCCAAATTTAGTGCCGGTTAATCCGAGCTCAGTACGTAGCACCCACAACAATATTTGACCGGTATCTGTCTCTAATTCAGCAGACTTCCCATTCAATGTAAATTTGATTTTTTCTCTCATTTGATATGGATTTAAAAAGTTTGTTTGGTTTCCCGTTCATAATCATCGGGCGTGTCAATATCTTTCAGCACGACTTCCGATTCAACTTCAATTTCCAGTATATCATCCGGATGTTTCAGGAACAGTTCCCGAAGTCCAATTTCCGGATTTAGTGTTTTGATCTCATCTCTATACTTTGAACCAATCAGTACCGGATGTCCGCGTTTGCCTCTAAAAACAGGTATCAGTAACCCTTTTTCTCCTTTTTGAAAGAGATCGGAAGAGCA
>JBBIUJ010000219.1:0-7343 GCA_037440345.1 Prolixibacter sp. | reverse complement strand
ATGCGTTTTCATGTGTTCAAGTTCGTCCAGAGCAACAATGGTATAAGTGGGGCTGTTATATTCCGTGAATCCCCCTTTATCTAACGTATAATCATAAAAACTCTTCAGTCGTTTCTGTGCATATTCCTTCATCTCCGGAAGATCGAACAAATGTGAAACTATGTAGGTGACATACGTTCCCATAATGGCAATATTGGTGTACCCTGCTCCTACATTCCTTTTCTGAATAGCCTTCGCCGCCAGTATGATCGAATTTTTGATGGTCGGCTTCAGCGCTTCCGGAATTTCTTCCTGATGCCCCATCCAGACATCCAACAGGGTCACTGCATTAAAATCGGCCCAATTATAGTCGATCGGTGTCTTTTTAGTGGCAAGGGGCTCTTCCTGAAAATAAGGCCACACACCATATGATTTGGAATTTGGGTTCTGATCCTGCAACGAGATCGTTTTTTCAATCACATCGAATGCCCGCCGGGTGTATTCCTTGTCCCCCAGATCAAGCAAAGAGGCAGCGTACCAAAATGAACTGCGGATATCATGGAATACTCCGCTTTCAGCATCCGTGTGATAATTGTATCCATGCAAGGTTGTTGTGATCATCTTTCCCCCCGGATCATAGCGTTCGTGTGATCTTTTTAAGGACTCGTTCAAGGTTTGCTTCTCCGTTGGAGACAATTGTACCCGCTCATATTTTATGAAGCCATCATTGCTGTTTTGGGCAAAACAGGTTAGGTTAGAACAGCCAATTAAAATAATCAAGATTAATGATTTCATTTTTCAAAATTTGTCAAATATAAAATACTATACTTTAGCCGGATGTTTAATGGATAGTTGGAGGAATACATTCTGTCCCGGTCGCCCAGGTTCTATTGGGCTGATCTCCCATCTCAAAAACCAATTCGCCCCCTTTGACAATTTCATCATGCCAGATAAACGACCGGTCAAAGGGTTTCCCGTTCAGCCTGGCCGACTGAATGTATATGTTCTTTTTAGAGTTGTTTATCGTCTTGATGATGAATTGCTTATTGTTCTGGACCTCGATGATGGCCTCCTCGAACATCGGGCTTCCAATCACATAGTAGGGCATACCGGGGCAAACAGGGTAAAAACCCATCATACTGAATATCAGCCATGCCGACATCTGTCCGGCATCGTCGTTACCGCATAAACCGTTGGGAACCGGTTCGTACTCTGTTCGCACAATATCCCTTACCCATTTCTGGGTCTTCCAGGGTTCGCCAGCATACGGGAAAAGATACGAAATATGGTGGTTTGGTTCATTCCCGTGCCAGTAGTGGGTCTTATCAAAAAACTCATTAAGTTTATTCAAAAAGGGTTCATTTCCACCCATTAGCCGGATCAATCCAGACACATCCTGTGGCACAGACCATGTATACTGAAATGGGGTACCTTCGCAAATGAAGAAATTCCCAGTATCTTTCCTGCTGGATCCATGGATATAGGGATTAAATTTTTCAACCCATTTCCCGTCTGCATGACGCCCACGCACAAAACCACTGACGGAATCATACACATTTTTGTAGTTCTGCGACCGGCGCAGCAATGCTTTATAATCCTCCGTCTTGCCCAGTTTCTTTGCCACCTGCGAAAGGACGTAATCATCGTAAGCATATTCCATCGTTCGCGATACTTGTTCCCGTTGGTGAAATGCTTCCTTCACGGTATCTTCTACCGGGATGTAACCATATTCCAAATATGACTTTAAAGCCCTGCGGCCTTTACCATCATTATAGCTTTGATAGTCAGTATTATATTCAAAGGCATTTTTTCGCATCAGGCTGTAGGCCGACCCGATATCGAAACCATTAATGCCTTTCAGGTAAGCATCACCGATCAGTGCTATGCCATGATCACCGATCATGGCCGAGGTGTAATTGTTATACAATGGAAAGATTGGCAGCCAGCCTCCTTGTTTCCCCATCAGGATAAACGATCGGACCATATCACGGTCACGCCCCGGATTGGTGATCGTATAGAGCGGATGTACGGCCCGGTAAGTATCCCACATCGAAAAATCGGCATAATAATCAAACCCTTTGGCCTGGTGAACCTGTTTTTCACCGGCAAATCCGGGATACGAGCCATCAACGTCACTAAATACCCTGGGCAGTTGGTTGGCCGTATACATGGCTGTATAAAACTTTACCAGATCCTCTTTTGATGCCCCTTTTACCCTAATCTTACCCAGTGTCTTATTCCATGAAGCTTCAGAAGCTTGTTTAACCTTGTCAAAATCCCACTGCGGAATTTCTGCCTCAAGGTTTTGGCGGGCCTCGTCAACACTTGTGAACGAACTGCCCATCCGCACCTGGATAACTCCCGGGTTTTCAACAAACCGGACGAAAGCGCCAACCTGCTTTTTTTCTCCTTTAATTTGTTTCAGCCCGTTTTTTACTATACTATTTTCCCAAGTCCCGTATTCAATGAACGGTTTATCAAATCTGACCGCAAAATACCCACTAAAACCGGCTGGCTTTCCTGATCCCTGATAGATCCGGTAAGCCGGATTGTAGCCCACAATCTCATTTCTCTCCGGAATAATTTCCACAAATCCATCGCCCATGTCACTATTGGGTTCAACGACCACATAATGGGAATCATTGGACTGAAATGTAAATTTCATCATTGCAGATCGGGACAAACCCGTAAGTTCGGTCAGAACCTTATACCTTTCCAGGAAAACCGAATAATACATCGGGGAGGAAACCTCTTTGTCGTGGCTGAATGCAGATGCACGATCCTTTGCCCCAGTAACTAATTGACCCGACACGGGCATAATGGAAAATGTCCCGTAATCTTTGACCGCCGAACCACTCATGTAATGGCTGTTCCGGAAGCCCTGGATGCCCTTGTCCCCATAATAATAGGGTGGGAAATTTTTTCTTTCACCTTCCAGTGTTTGTGCGGTCCAGTTGTTCATGCCGTTGGGGACGCCAACCAAAGGATAGGTCTTGCCCCGGTCGGTCAGTTCAAATTTTCCGGTTCCACTAATCACACGCTCATTTGTCCCGATCAAAGGGTTGACATATTGTACCTGGCAAAATAATTTGCCGCATGGAATCAGGCAGAAATATAAAGCGGTAAAAACTAGATTTTTGATGGTTATATACTTCATTGAAAAAAAATTAATTCTTGTTCGCATTCAATCATTTAATAAATTTATCAGCGTTGTCAAATTGCACTTAATGTAATTGCTTAATAAATAAATAATTAATTATCAGACTTCAGCGATTGGTAAAGTGCCAATAATAGATCGCGATTGTCGGCAGTAAGGTAATCCATTTCACCTCCCATCCTTTGGAATGTCTTACAATAACGCAGATAATAAGAAGGGTTATCCTTCGGCGGTTCACCTTTTTTTTGCGCAATCAAGGAAATTTTTCACATGATTGTTCAAACCTTCTTCGGTTCCTTTTTTCAAGGCAACGGCCTCCATATGCTTTTCTTCGTTGACAATTAATTTATGATAATACTTGGTTTTGTCTGTTTCATTTTCAGAATCCATGCATGCTCACACGGTCTGTTCTTTTCATCTTTAAGATTATCAGGGAATCTCACCATGATTCCGTTTTCAGAATCAATCCATTCCAACGAGTTTTTATACCCCAGCATTTCAATCTTGCTTCCTTTAGCCGGTTGTGATCCTTTCAGAATGAGTTGTTGCCCGGGCCACTCTTTTAGAATCGCATAAACGTATTTCCCGTCCTTGCTTTGGGTGTATGAAACGTAGCCTTCTGTCTGTTGTTTATATGGTCGTGTTCCGTAAATTCCTTCACCGTTTACTTTTAACCATTTCCCAATATCCATCAATCTGTTTTCCTGAATTTTAGGCAAAGCTCCTTGCTCGTCAAGGTTTACAATTAAAAGCAAGTTCCCCCCGTGGGCAACAATATCGACAAACATGTCTATAAACTTTTTGGAACTGATCACATTTTCATCGGTGTCCTGCCAGTTATAACCGAATGACTGGCTAATACCACGGCACTCTTCCCAGACATGGGCGGACTGTTTGGCTACTTTATCCATATCACCATATTCATTGGTGTAAAAATCACCCCGTTTCGACCGTTGCCATTTTTCTCCTTTGTTTGGCCCGTAACGGTCGTTTACAGCAACTTGTTTTCGGCCTTCAACTTTATTATAGAAGTAAGAAGCGATGTCGTAGGTATGCAATTCCTCCACATTTGTCGTCCAATCCCCGTCGTACCAGATAAGATCCGGATCATATTTGTCGATAAATTCGGTGGCCTGAGGAACCAAATATTCGGTAGCAAAATCCTTTACCGGAACCTTACCAGAAACTTTCTTTTCCAATGCGGGAGTATATGGTTTTACTTTGTTCCCCCATACCCTGTTTTGCACTTTGCCTTCGTCTCCTATCATTGGGTATTCCCATTCTTCAATGCTAAAATAAAAGCCAAATTTCAATCCTTCTTTTTGGCAACTTTCCACCAAGGGTTTGATCAAATCTTTTTTAGGCCCCATATCAAAGGCATCCCTCTGCGTAAAGGAAGAAGGCCAAAGGCAAAATCCACCGTGATGCTTGCAAAACGGAACGACATATTTCATCCCGGCCTCTTTGGCAATATCAACCAACTTTTCGGGATGATAGTTATCGGCAGTAAACAAGGGAATAAAATCATCGCGCTCAAAATCTTTGCCCCAATTCTTGGCGTGGTATTTCATAAAAGCAGTATCGGTATCGAGTCGGAATTCGTACCAGTCTGGATACATAGCGCCCTTTTCTTTCTTTGGCGCCCATCCGCCGACCGACCAAAGTCCCCAGTCGATAAACATACCGAACTTGGCATCCTTGAACCATTCGGGAGCTTTGTGGCTATCAATAGATTCAGGTGTTGGCTTCCATTTCCCTCTATTGTTCGTCTCTTTTACCTTTTCGTACTGCTTGGCCGCCAGACGCCGCATCTCTTCTGAAAAATTGTTTTTCAATTCCTCCAATGAATATTTGGATTTAATTGGCTGGTAATTTTCCGGTCTCCTGTTCTGCTTCGGAGCCATAGGTACATTGTCTTCCTGAATTTGCCCGTAACCAAAAGTTACTGATAAAAAAAGTAGTACCAAGATTATAATTCTGATTTTCATAATTTGGTTTTATTTAGTTGTGATTCAATATTTTTATTTTCGAGTTAGTATATCTTCAATTTCTTCCAGGGATTTGCCTTTGGTTTCAGGAAGTTTTTTGCTGATAACCAGATAACCCATGAGACAAATAATAGCATACAGCCAGAAATTTAAAGTCCAGCCCAGGTTTTCCTTAATGGTAGGAAAAGAGAAAGTAAGGGAGAAATTACCAATCCACAGAGCAACAGCTGCAAGAGACATGGCTGCTCCCCGGATACGGTTTGGAAAAATTTCTGAGAGGATAACCCATACCACAGGCGCCAGCGTTAACGAATATAAAGCCACACTGGCTAAGGTTAAAATAACAATTGGAATACCCTGTACCCCTATGTGGAATAAATATCCTTCAATAATATAAATCACTGCCAATGAACCAGTACCGAGCAACATAAGGAATTTACGGCCAACCTTGTCGACCACGAAAATGGTGATAATTACGGAAAGTACCATGATGCTGCCAATAACCACAATCTGTAACATCAGTTGTTTGATATTGTACCCTGCTGCCTGAAAAATATCGGCTGCATAATAGAAGATAACATTCATTCCGCACCACTGCTGTAATACTGCCAGAAAAATCCCTAAAAGCAATATTTTGAAAAGCCCGGGCCGGATCAAATCCCCGAAATGGACCTTGGAAACTTCTTCATTGGAAATGGTATTTTGGATCAGGTCAACTTCTTCATGGGCATAATCTGCCCCTCCAACCCTTGACAAAATATCAATAGCTTTGCTGTTTTGCCCGTTTTTTACCAGCCACCGGACACTCTCCGGCAGAAAAAACATGAGTATGAAAAACAATGATGCAGGAATAGCTGCAGCGCCAAACATCCACCGCCAACCCAATTGTCCATTCCAGCTTTGCCTGATGATTTCTTCGGTTGCATCAATGGGCATATCAGTATCCAGTAAAGAGATCCTCCAATTGGCCACTTGCGCTGCCAATATCCCAAACATGATCATCAGTTGGTTAACCGATACCAGTTTCCCTCTCATATGAGGGGGTGACATTTCTGCGATATACATCGGGGACAAATTCAGGGCGATCCCGATCCCAAATCCACCAATAATCCGGTAGATGTTAAACGATGTAAAATCGGTGGATAATGCAGTTCCGATTGCAGAAACAGTAAACAGCGCCCCTGAAAGAATCAACAGGCGCCTTCTTCCATATTTGTCACTAAGGCTAAAACATAAGAGGGCACCGAAAATACAACCGATCAATGCTGAACTGGTTCCCCAGCCTTTCATATTTGGAGTAGTAAGTTGAAAGTACGGTTCATAAAAAGGTTTGGCCCCACCTACAACGACCCAGTCATAACCAAAGAGAAAGCCCCCCATAGCTGCCACCAGGCAAATCAGCCATAGAAATGCCTTGTTATATTGCTGCTGGTTATTTCCCATTTCTCAAAAATTTTGATTGTTCCTCCTGCCACCGGACCAATTCAGGATTACCAGGGCCAAAATGTTTTAACATGACAATCGGGTCTGTTTTTGACAGATTTACTATTTTCACCCCTTCCAGGGCGGCCTGTTCGCTTACAAAATATTCATCGTTTGTCAGTTGCCCAAACCGGATCAGGGCAGGCGTATTAATATCCCATTCGCCCATCTTCCCGTGTCCCTGCATCATAATCATCCCGTAAGCCCCTTCATCTTTTATTGTTACCGTTGCTCCGGGGAAAATAGTTAGTTCTTTGGCACTGAAAGCATCCGCCTTGTAACAAATCCAGTTTTCAGTATAACCTTCCTGTTCCATTTTTTCCAGAGGTCTGACCGCGATTGGCTTCATAAAACGGTTCTTTACAAAATCCGGATCAACGTTCAGGTCCCAGTCCAGTACTTCAAGCAAGTACTCAAAATTACCGACTTTATTCTTTGGGGTATCTTTCCAGAGAAGTTCCTCCGGGACAATGGCATCGCCTACCAGAGACTGGTACATCGCATACACATCCGAAGCTTTTTGAGGTTCGTATGTGCATAAACTACCCGGTGCATGAAGTACTCCTGGTGGAACATCCCATCCTGTTCCAGGTTCAAGCCGGTGGGCATGGGAAATATTGGTGATTTTGTTATCGCCTTTGCTGAAATTTCTCAGACATTCCAAGGCTTCCTCTTTTGTTGTCCCCGGGTTGAACCCGAAGAAAGTGTAGGGAAAATCGCCTCCATGGTGGGCGAGG
>JBBIUJ010000218.1:0-7358 GCA_037440345.1 Prolixibacter sp. | reverse complement strand
CTAAAGTGACTAAAGTACTTCGCCACTATCAACAACTGTTTGGGATCCATAACTTTATTAACTTTAGTCACTCTAGTCACTTTAGTCACTTCTTTTTTAAAGTAGAATTGCAAAAAAGTAGCATCCATGATCCAACCTCCATTTCTAAAACCAGGCGATAAAATAATTTTGGTCTCGGTTGCAGGGAAGGTCCGCAGGGAACCTGTTGAGAAGGCTGTGCAATTATTGGAGGACGAAGGTTACCGGGTGCAGATCACTCCAAATGCTTTCGGCCGGTTTCACATGTTTTCAGGTACTGATGTGGAGAGGGCATCTGATATGCAATTGGCATTGGACGATCCGGAGGCAAAAGCCATCCTCTTTGCCAGGGGCGGTTATGGTTCTCTCCGAACCCTAATGCAACTTGACTGGTCCGGTTTTAACAAACATCCGAAGTGGCTCATTGGATTCAGTGATATAACAGTATTTCACTCCTTCCTTACCAATCACCAGGTCTGCTCCATCCATGGTGTGATGCCTGCCTTCTTTTTCGACAAGGGTGTTAGAACCGATAGTTCGGACAGGTTACTCCAACTGCTTCGGGGAGAGTCATCCACCTACAGGATTCCGGGCAGTGGGCTTAACCGGACGGGTATCGGCAAAGGCACACTGATCGGTGGAAATTTATCGCTGCTCATCAGCTTAAGGGGAACGGAACTTGATCACATCTACAATGGTAAAATTCTATTTATTGAGGATATCTCAGAATTTGATTACCACATTGACAGGATGATGATGAACCTGAAGTTCAGCGGGGCATTGTCGGGGATTGCCGGCTTGATCGTCGGGTATTTCACGGATACAAAAACCAGCAGAACGCCATTTGGCAAGTCAGTCAATGAGATCATTTACGAGGCGGTATCGGAATATGGTTATCCGGTCGCATTCGGATTTCCTGCGGGACATGAGTTGCCCAATTATCCTCTGGTCATGGGGAATGAGATTGCGATGGAGGTAAGAGAAGAGATAGTTCTGATCAGTCAATCATTCAAATAGAAAGGGAGATGAAGCAAGCATCAGAAGAGATTCCGGCTAAGGATGATATGGGAAGAAAGGGGGAGGAGATTGCCAAATTTTATCTGATTGACAAAGGGTTCTCGATCCTTGACCTTAATTGGCACCATGGTCACAAGGAGATAGACATTGTGGCCAAACAGGGGAATGAAATCGTGGTGGTTGAGGTAAAGACCAGGGCCGAGAATTACGCCGAAGAGCCCTGGGAGGCAGTTACATCGTCCAAAATCAGAAACATCGTGGAAGTAGCTGAAGCCTGGTTGAAGGTGAACCAAGTGGATCTTGAAACAAGATTCGACGTGGTCTCCATCCTCCTGAAAAAGGATGGTACACATAAAGTGGAACATTTTGAGGGTGCATTCATTCCTCCGGTTAATTAAGTGAACTAAAGTGAACTAAAGTGACTAGAGTGAACTAAAGTTAATAAAGTTATGGATCCCAAACAGCGTCTGAGAGTGGCGAAGTACTTTAGTCACTTTAGTTCACTCTAGTCACTTTAGTCACTTTTTCATTAATTTCACAAAAGTAAAATGTTCCGTTATGAACGTCGAAGAGGTTAGGCAAATTTGCATTACGAAAAAAGGGGTAACCGAAGGATTTCCTTTTGATGAGACGACCCTCGTTCTTAAGGTGGGGGGCAAGATTTTTGCGCTGATCAGTCTGGACAGGATTCCTTCCGTCAATCTGAAATGTGATCCCGAAAGGGCCATCGATCTTCGGGAGAGATTTTCAGACATCACTCCCGGTTACCACATGAATAAAAAACACTGGAATACAGTGTTGCTTGAGGGTGACCTTCAAGATCAATTGATTGCCGATTTGATCGAACACTCCTATGACCTGGTGTTGGCCTCACTACCGGGGAAGGTGCAGCAGGAGGTGATTGCGCTTCCTGGTAAGTGAATGAGGTAGTGACTGGGCGAGGGGGAGAAGGGGCGAACGCTAAGATGAAACTGTGAAAGGTAGATTGATTAGCGTTGTTTCGTTACCCTGAAAGGGTTAAAGGTGAATAGCCCCGGGTGTAGTGAAGCGAAACCCGGGGGAAGGAGATATCGCCTGAAAACCGTCCGCGGTAGCATATAGAGAAAAACAAGTATGCTGATTACGGACGGAAGGCACGTATAACAGGAGTTGAGGAGATGAAAAAATGAGATAGGTACCTGAAGACGAAGAGTAACTTCATAAACCCTTCAAACAAAAGAAACATAACAAACTTTTATAAATGGTATACAATCTGAATGGTGCCGAATACATTGAGTTGATCAAACTTCTCAAACTTCTGCGGATCGCCGGATCTGGCGGACAAGCGAAAATGATGGTCGAGGACGGGGAGGCGATGCTAAACGGGAATCCCGAGTCGAGAAAACGTGCCAAGCTTCGGCCAGGGGATGTGGTTAAAATCCTTGGAAAGACAATAACTATCGAACCTTGATTCTAATGAAAAGAAAGAGCCAGCTGATATAAAACTGGCTCTTTCCCTATCTGAGAAAATCAGATTAATTCACCTTCAGCAATTTCATCATCTTCTTTGCTATTTCAGTGTTTTCCATAAATCCTCCAAACTGATTGGCACCCGGACCAAAGGCAAACACGGGAACGCATACGCCGGTATGTTCCGGACTGGTGAATTTGGCGGTAACATCCCCGGTCTTGTTATTTCCTTCGTTGATGGTCATCCCGCCGGTTTCGTGGTCGGCAGTTACAATGATCAATGTCTCCCTGTTTTTTGAAGCAAACGCCAGTGCAGCACCAATGGCTCGATCCAGATCGAGGGTTTCGCGGATGACTCCCGGAGCCTGATTGTTATGGGCCAGAAAGTCTATTTCAGAACCTTCTACCATCAGGAAAAAACCCTTTTTGCCCTGGGAAAGCAGACTGATGGCCGTTTCGGTAGCAGGTACCAGCATCTCGCCCCGTTCAGGCATTGGCGCATTGTGCTCCTCGGCAGTCAGTCCCGCCAGTTTTCCGGATTTAACTTTCCGGATATCCTCTATCTTGTAAAGAACCTGATAACCCTTTTCTTTCAATTCATTCGAAAGATTTCGGCCATCCTTGCGTTTCTCAAAAAATCTAACCCCTCCTCCTATAAAAACGTCAATATTGGATTTCAAAAAGTCGGCAGCAATATCGTCATAACTGTTACGTGATACCTGGTGAGCCATAAACGAAGCGGGCGTGGCATGGTTGATGGCGGAAGTACTCACGAGTCCGGTCTTCATGCCCTTCTTTTCCGCCATTTCACGGATATTCCCGACCGGTTGTTTGTCAGGCCCGACACCAATTGCGCCGTTGTAAGTCTTTACTCCACAGGCAAGGGCTGTTCCTCCCGCCCCGGAATCAGTAATGTAATCGGATGATGAATATGTTTTGGAAAACCCGCAATGAATAAAATTTTGAAGGAAAAGAGAACCTCCATTGGCGGTCATCGAGGCATAAATATGTGCAAGCCCCATACCATCGCCAATGAAAAGGATGATGTTTTTTGGACTCTTTTTTGTATCAACCTGATCATAATGCTGAACCGGATAAAAAGCCCCGCCTTTGTATTCTTCAATGGCGGTAATCTTCTTGTTTTCCTTGTATTGTTCCTGGGCAAAACAATTCAGATTGATTGCAGTAAGGAGAAGAATGACCCCCAGCAATCTGGAATTTAAGGATTTAAATAGTTTCATAATCAGGATAATAAATAAAATAGTAGTTTGAGATTTTACTCGTTAATAAAAATGGCGCACGAATGTAAGCAAAAATATAAAATTGAGGAGTTTAAATTTGGCTAAAGCCGGGACTAATCTGCATTTCTTGTCCACCACTAGCTGAAGCTAGTGGCAATTGATGCGCGACATTTTAGATTTTATTTGATCTAAGTTATATATGTTCAAATAAATACAATTGGCGATCTTTAATTGCCTAAATGAGATATGCCTTGCCACTAGCTTCAGCTAGTGGACAAAAAATGATGATTTACAATGGCTTTAGCCAAATTATTTATCTTCAAATCTTTGAAATCCATGTCTCTCAATTAATTCTTCATATTCATCCTGAAATGTCTTCTTTTGATGATGTGCCACCTGATTAAGAATATAATTTCTGACTTTGTTCAATTGAGCTTAGAAAGGGTTGCCTGTTCTTGGTACTCCAAACAAAGTGAATATAAACTTTTATAAAAGGCATCGGTTTTTCATTAGTCCTTTTGCAGCAGTCCTTTTTCATCCATGTCTGTAATCACTGCATCGATAAATTTTTCCGCAGCCATTTTTTTCCCGGCATATTTGCCAATTCCCAGAAATCCTTTGGTGGCAAGGTTGGAGATGGGGGTTGTTAACACACGGGCAAACCACGATTTTTTTCTGATCTTTTGAACAACCGGATTGACCTCTTGGGCAACTTGTTCCGGATTATCACCTTTTTTAATGTAGTCAAGAACCACTCCAAATCTTGTTTGGAATTTCTTTTCGAGATTCATCAGGTACTCAAGCCGGATAGATGGGAAGGGAAATTCCTCTTCTTCCGGAGGTGCATTGAACGATTTTTGATCTTCTGAAACTCGAATATCCGGAATGATCGGGAATGCTGTTCCGTTGTTTCCATGCATCATGGTAATTGATTCGGGCGGAAGATCTTTGTACCCAAATTGGATAATCGGATGATTTGCGGAGGCGGGCACACAAAAATATTGCTGGATAAAGCGCTGACAATTTCGACGGCCAAGAAGGAAGTCATGTATCCTGAACTGCTTGCTGAAAAATCCGCCAAAGCCGCCCAAAGAGCCACAGGCGATGCCATATTTTTGAGTCTTCCCCTTCTTCGTCCGAATCGGGGCTACCATAAACCTGGTGTAATCACTGTCGGAGTAAGCTTTTTCCAAAAGATCCGTTTTGACCATCAACTGCTGGCGCATGGCTCCAAATAGTTGTGGAAGGGTAAACTTTATTGCCTGAAGATCAAAATAATTTGCGGCTGGTTTTTCGTCATAACTGGGGAAAGGATCGATCATCAGGATGGTCGAATCAAAATCAGAAGCGCTTTTGGATAGTTGATAAGGTTGTTCTGGTTCATTGGTAGCGGTATTCCTTATTTCTGCCTTTCTACGGTTGGTCATGATAGTTTCCGTCAGGTCGTATGGTTCATTGTTGATCACCCCTCCATCCACGCAAACCGCATTGTAATCGGTCAAAGGGTCGACAAGGTTCGCATTTCCGTGTGTAATCTTCAACAAGTGATTGTCATTGATATATTTGGGATCCCTAACCACCACACGGGGTGACAACCCACCGGGGAAAGCCCCGGTGGCAATGGCGGCATCGACCAAAAGATCTTTGTTCAATCCGTCGGGTGTATCAAAATGAAAAGGAATTTTTCCGTCATCCCGATAGGTCCCTGAAGAATTGAACTGAAAGTGTACCAGATCTTTGTGCATGGTCATCCGGTCTTCCCTTTTTCCGGTAGCAGTGATAAACTCAAGTTCATAATTGTATCCCCTGAGGTTGGTAAGTGTCGTTAAGAGCTCAAAATTGTCTGCAAAGTAAGGCCTTTTGATGGTCTGATCCTTTGTTGTGTTGTCCAGGGTACGTCGGGCAATTTTTTCGATGAAAAGCGAGTTGAACAGTGAACGGACCTCCTGTTTGGGATTGAGTTCAGGAGAAGCGGTAATGTCTTCGCCATCAAGCATCTGGCTCATCATGTCCTCTTCGTAACTTTCAGTGAGATTGACCCACGAATCGTACAAAGGATTCAACGATCCGGCATGTTTATCAAAATTGCCTGCGTTAACATGCGGAAACTCCTTTTGAATGGCCGCCGCGGTGATGATGGCCGTCATGCCCCCAGCAGAGGCACCGGTAAGGACTTCAATGACTACATTGTGCTTTGGTACACCGGGCAGGCCCAAATTTTTGGCTTTTTGCCAGTTTTCCATCGCTTCGAGCAGGTAATCCATCACACCGGCAGTATAAGCGCCGGCAGAGACTGCACCTGCCATAGATATTCCAATTCTGAAGGTAGATTGATTTTCCATAGCTCGCTCATTTTCATGTGTATATTATTTAGCTAAAGCATTGGCCACATGGAACATCCATAATAATATTTATGTTTTTTTGTGAATTTTTGTTCATGGATGTTTCATGTTAATTCATAAAAATGAGGAAAGGAAACCCCGTCGAACACAAAATATTACGCTATAATAATATATTTCTTCATTTGCATTGACCGTTAATGTGATTTTGAAGAATCGTCTTTCGTTAAATATCTAAGGATTAACTCTTTCTCCCATGGATTCAGTTTGGCTTTTTTAGCCATTCTTTCGGTTTGGGTTCTCCATTGGGATGTGTTGTACTTTTCAGGAAGATAAAGGGTATGACAATTTCCGCATTTGTTGATGTATATTTTCCTTCCTTGTTGCAACGCACCAACTGTTTCCTTAGAGTAAAGGGTATTTTCAGTTGGGACATAAAGGGAGGTGCTGCAAGCAAGTAATAATCCGGATAACAGGAATATTACCACAACGGGATACAGTTTTTTAGAATGCATAGGAAAAGAGTAATCTTAACTGCACTTTTTCAAATTCATCCAGGTTTAATTTTCCTGAATTTTCACCCTTAAAAGATCTGATTTGCGGCATACAGGTAAAATTGACCCAAAAATTATCATGAATGTAGGCCATGCCTATCCCTGAATATAGGGCACTGTGTGCTAGTTTGTTGTCAAAAAAAACATTGTTAAAATTATTCTCCTGGGTCAGGTGAAAACCGCGGCCTAGCCCATAGCCAAATGAAAGATTGAAATTGTTTTTCCCCTCTTTCGCCCAGCTTAGCGTATTGTTTAGATAATTCGGAGCATATTCCGCTTCGAACGAACCATTGGCAGCAATGGTCAGATTGTTTATTTGTTTGTCCACAATAATTTTCCCTTCCAGTTCATATTCACTGCCCATGATGCCGTATTCACCGTACAAAGCCAATCCGAGCGGATTTGCAACCGGGTCGAGCAATTTTAGTTTCCACTCATTCGAAAAGCCGATTTCATGGTTTGTTAAAATTGATTTTTGAGCACCGTCCATCACCGTCTGGGAAATGGAGGTCACATTGAGGTAAAAGGAGGTTTGAAGGTTTTTCCCAAGACCGATTTCGAACTCGGTACGATGATCAAGCCTTGAAAAGAAATCCAGTTTCCCAAGTCGGAGTGTATTCCAGACCTCCAACTCACGTTGACCCTTGTTGAGCACATTGCTCTGGTAGGTATAGGTGAAGATTCTGTCCTGGGCTAAGGATGCGAGGGATATGCAGGTAAATAGGAGAAGAAGCAATTGG
>JBBIUJ010000217.1:0-7410 GCA_037440345.1 Prolixibacter sp. | reverse complement strand
GTAATATTTTCAAGGTTCATTTCAGGCAATCCTTTTAGCAAAATCCCCTGAAGGGCTCCTTTACAATTGATATCCCTGATGGTAATGTTTTTGAATTGAGGGGTTTCTTCAGAAACGACAGGAATGAATGTCTCCTTGTTCGCAACACCTTCGTCCAGTGCTTCTGAAGCGGATCTTCCTCCGTAAAACAGATCGAAAGAGATAGCCTGGGCAGGAATGTTGATCATTTCGATGTTCGACATGAAGATGTTTTCCACTACCCCTCCCCTTCCGCGGTTACTTTTGAAACGTAATCCAACATCAGTACCGATAAAGGTGCAGTTGGAAACATGCATGTTCTTTACGCCCCCAGACATCTCGCTGCCAACGGTCACGCCGCCATGACCATGGTAAACCACACAATTTTTGATGATCAGGTTTTCGTTGGGTATGCCGCGGTCGCGCCCCTCTTTGTCTTTGCCTGACTTGATGCAAATTGCATCGTCGCCAACATCGAAATTGCTGTCATAGACCAGACTATTTTTGCAGGACTCGATGTCGATCCCATCTCCGTTTTGAGAATACCACGGATTCTTTACCGTTGTATTGCGAACTGTTAAGTCCTCACATAGAAGCGGATGAATACACCAGGCAGGAGAATTCTGAAAAGTCGGTCCATCGATCAACACCTTTTTGCAAGAGACCAAACTGATCATCACAGGTCTGAGAAAATCACGAATTTTTTCAAATTCGGCCTGCGACTTAAGCTGGCGGGGTACGTTCATTTCAGCAAGTTTTTCTCCTGCCCTGAATTGCTCAGATGGGTACCATGTTTTACCATTTTCGCTCAACAATCCTCCCGATGCAACCAGTTTTTTCCATTGCGCTTCTGTCAATTTCTCCTTTTTAACTGCTCTCCAGGCATCCCCCGAACCATCCAGGACACCCTTGCCTGTGATGGCAACATTTTCGAGATTTCTGCCATTTATCGGCGAGGTACAACGGTAAGTATTGTACCCTTCAAAATTGGTACTAACCAGCGGATATAAATTTTTATCTGGGGAAAACAGGATCAGCGCGCCTGCTTCGGTATACAATTCGATGTTGCTTTTCAAAGTGATTGGGCCAGTAAACCAAGTGCCCCGAGGTACAACAATTCGTCCTCCGCCCTTTTTTGAAAGGGCTTCAATGGCTTTTGCAAAGGCTTCCGTGCATAGCGCCTGCCCCCCGCCAACAGCCCCATAGGCTACAATCGAAACAGAATTGGCAGGAATAGCTGGTTCTTTAACAACCGCCATTTTAAATTCGAGGCCTTTGTATAAATCTGATTTCCGATCTTTTTGTGAATCAGGTTGAGCAATTGTACCGGTTGAAAATAGGACAACTACCAGAAGGGCGAGTAACGATTTAGATGATCTCATAATATCGGGTTATAATTTTATTTTTCAATTCTGAACCAGTCGATGTCGGCCGAACCTGCATCGTTGATCACCCCGTTGCGCAACGCATAGAAGCCAACTTTGGCTCCGATCCAGCGCCCCTGACGGGCTTTGAAGGATTTTCCTATGGCCGAAAACGTTTGGCCATCCACACTAAAACTAAAACTGCATTCCGCACCGTTGCGAACCTGCACCCTTAGCCAGATAGTCGTATTATTGACAGGTTTGGATTCAGTAATCTCCTCTTTGCCAGCCTTGTCTGCCTGCTTGCAATTGAGAGATCTTATTTCAAGTTTGGAATTGTTTCTAAGGATGCTGAGTGCACCATAATCCATTCCCATGACCACCAACCCAACCTCCTCCCCATCAAACCGGGCATCGAAGGTTAATTTCGCAGTAGCTGTGAATTCAGGTGCAGGAAATTTTTGAAGCAGGAGGTTGGGTATACCCCAAAGGTTGATGGCTTCAATCGGTCTTGGAATGCAATTCAACCGGTAGAAACCCAAATTACCCGACGGATAGCCATAGGTGGTTTTGTAGTTCGCATGCCACTGCCACTGCAAACCAAGTTGGGCGGTGTTAAATTCGTCGCTTTCGGGTGGTGTCGAAACCGGATAGCTCATGCCAACATTGGGCTTTTTATAACTTCTGACCGGATCGCCAGTTCCATTTCCATCCTCGTCAGTTCCAATGACAGGCCAGTTATCGACCCATTTCATGGGATTCAGGTGAACTACACGGCCATAAGCTTCCAAGTCCTGAAAATTAAGAAACCAGTGCTCGCCGGCTTTGGTATCCACCCATGCTCCCTGGTGCGGGCCGTTGATACCGGTTTTACCCTGCTCCATGGCGATCTTGGTTTCATATGGCCCAAAGATATTTCTGGAACGAAGAACCAGTTGCCAACCCATTGCAACTCCTCCGGCAGGGGCGAAAATATAATAATAGCCGTTGCGTTTGTATATTTTTGGGCCTTCCACGGTAGGATGGGCTTTATGCCCGTCGAATACCATGACGCTGTTGCCTGTCAAGGCGGTACCTTCGTTGTTCATACGACTTACCATGACAACACTTTTAATACCTGCACGGCTCCCTGCAAGGGCATAAACCAGGTAGGCCTTGCCATCTTCGTCCCAAAGTGGGGAAGGATCAATCAATCCTTTGCCCGGCTGGACCAGCAATGGCTCCGACCATGGGCCGGAAGGGTTGGATGTCTTTACCATGTAGATTCCAAAATCCGGATCGGGATAGTAGATGTAATATTCATTTTTGTGGTAACGGATGCAGGGCGCCCATGCACCATTGCCATGTTGTACCCTGTCGAACACTTCGAAAGGAGGCTGTTTCGGAAGAGCATAACCAATCAGTTCCCAGTTAACCAGATCGCGCGAATGGAGTATTGGCAAACCTGGAATACAGTTAAAAGAGGAGGCAACCATGTAATAATCGTCGTTGACCCGGATGGCATCCGGATCGGAATAGTCAGCATACAGAATGGGGTTTTTGTAAGTCCCGTCGCCATTGTCGGCTACCCAAACTTTGGAAACAGAGGAACTCACTTGTGCTTGAATCCTCTCTGAATAAATGAGAACATGTACGATGATAAATAGTAAGAATAATTGTTGCACTAGATCAATTGATATTTATTTGACGTCCAAATTGTACCACTTCACATCTCCCGCTTCTTCCCAGCCTATGGGCACAAAAATAGACTCTTTTCTATATTTCGCGGCATCGTTAATAGAAAGGACATGCGACCAGGGAACCCGGTTAAGGGTTGGAGCGCCTTCACCCGTATTCCCATACTCGGCAAAAAAAGTGGCCTTTTCGCTTTCCGGTTTCGACCAGTTGTGCCATCCCTCCGGCAAAATAAAGGAGCCCATTTCGCAGTTCAGAAAAGCTACTTTGGCATGGATTCGCCATGGCCTTCCGAGGTACACTTTTTTGGCCTTTTCGGCTGCTGTAATAATGCAGTTAAGGAAAACGAAACCAAAGGGCTTGGCCTCTGTGGTGCTGGCAGCGGTCAAATAGGAATCTGTTTTACAGTGAACCGTGCATTTTTCAAATACAACTGTCGCTTCACCAAAGATAAAATCAGTAGTGCCTTCGATGATGCAGTTGTTGAAGAGTTGCCGGCTGAATTTACCTGCAGCATATAAAGTATCCTGGTTGCCAAGAATGCGGCAATTGACAAAAACACATCGGTCGCCCTCTACATGCAGTGCGACCGCCTGTCCGACAGCACCTGCAGCGTTTTCTACCGTGATATTTTCCAACCTAAAATCATTGGCCTGCACCAATAAGGTGTAGGTATAAAAAGTACTGTTCCGTCCCCTGTTGATTTTGTTGAAATAGTCATCGAATGTGATGATGGTACTGTCGGCACTTTCTCCGATGATGGAAAGTTGGGTGTTACATGACGGAACCACAAGTTTTTCCTTGTAGATACCGTTCTTGACAAAGATGGTAACCCTGCTATCGGGGAAGGCTTTACAGGCATCAATGGCCTTTTGGATAGAGGTATAGCTACCACTGCCGTCCTTGGCAACGACAAAGTCGTAGTTGCCAGCCATGGTGCAGGCGACCCATAGAATCAGCACAAAAGTAAGCAGTGGTTTCAGTTTTATCATTGGCTCAGTGTATTTAAAACAAATAGATTCACAAGTGTTTAACAATTTTTTGCACGTAGGTTTTCTTTTTGACATCTGTCACGCAAACGATATAAATTCCTGGTATCAAGTCGTTCAGAAATATATCAGCACTGGTTTCATAACCGTTTTGGTCCTTAACATCCGCTCCAGAAAGCGTATATATCCTGATCGATTTGATTTTATCCCGAAGGTTGACATGCAGTATTCCCGTTGAGCCATCCATCTGAAAATTCGATCCGCCATCATTTTTCGGATTTTCAGCGACAGCAGTAAACAAACCATCCTTCAACTGGTTTTCGGTAATGGTGGCCACCAGGCTGTTCAGATAGGCTTCAATGTTGGGATATTTGCCATCCAGGGTAGTAAGCTGGGCATCTGATGAACTGTTTTTCAGAAGACCTTTGGCATCCTCCCAGGCATCCGGCATTCCATCGCCATCGCTGTCGACAGGCGCTGCCAGTGTTTTGAGTTCGGGCCATCCGCCAACGGCTGTTTGGGTATCAATGAGGCCTTTGGTACTTCCATTACCACCATCAAGATAAGTTGGGACTCCGGTTGTAACTTCGTGGATTATTCTCTGGTCGACAGCATCGCGGACCAGGGATGCGCCTGCATAATCCAGAACTTTCTGGTACGCTACTTCTGCGGTGTGGGTGGTGACACTTGCAGCCGGGAACTCCTGGAGCGACTTTAGGTCATTTATCGTAACAACAGGAGTGTACAAACCAAAATTTGGATGAGGGTTAACACCCAGCCAATTGTCGTTGGTTACGGCGCTGCTGCCTGACATGTAATTCCCGGCAATATAGAATTTCCCATAAGTTCCGGCAGGTTGGTTGTTTGTGCCATCGTCGGGATAGGGCTGTATGATTCTCGTTTTGGTAGAGGACGAAGTAGCCGGCCCCGGTTTGTAATAATTGTTGATCATGTTGTAGCTTCCTCCTTCAGCTGCATAGGCGCTGTTACTGCCCCAGTTGAAAATCACATTGTTTCGGTAATCAACCATTTCCAGGTCGGGTCTGTTGGAGTAGCGGCTGCCACAAAAGCGGGGGTTCCGGCTGTCGTGGTCAGCAAGCAGGTTGTGGTGAAATGACACTTTCTTGCCACCCCAAATTCCGCCATAGCCATGGGCGCCTTTGTCGTGAACCGAAATCCGAAGACTTTCAGAAAGCAGGCACCATTGCATGGTAAAATTGGAGTTGTCGTAAAACGAAGCGCATTCATCAGTGCTCCAACTCATTGTGCAATGATCGATGATGATATTGGCATGGTTTCTTCCCCAAAATGCGTCATCCTGTTGTTTTGCTTCATCACCCATCCGAAACCGGATATAACGTATAATGACATTGTCCGCCTGATTTTCGACCGAAAAATCCCTCAAACAAATCCCATCCCCGGGGGCGGTTTGTCCGGCTACGGTAACATCCCCTTTCGTAATGGAGAGCCTGGCTTTCAATTGGATGGTTCCTGAAACCTTAAACAAAATATAGCGCGGTCCGGTTTGGTTCAATGCGTAACGCAAGGAACCAGGAAGTCCATCATCATTGAGATTGGTAACATATATGACCTTTCCTCCTCTTCCGCCGGTAGTAAATTTACCCTCTCCCTCGGCACCAGGAAATGCAGGCAACACATTATATTGGGCACAGGTTACCATTACAGAAACCAAAACCAATAGAACCGTACCAAATATCTTTAATGATGTGACTTTTCCCAACTTTTATAATCAACTGTTAATTATCAGATTGAGACCATTTTTAGTGCTACCATCGAGGATCACCAACGCCACTGTCGTTTACGGCTTGATTGGTAACCGTAAAATTCCCAATGGCAGCATTTGTAAATCCCGGATCCAGTAAAGTAAAATTTGTTGACAAATCAAACTTAGCCCCACTAACGGTTGATCCTCCGGTAATAAAACCTGGCGCATTAAAGTAATTGTTGCCGGAGCATTCCGGTTGAGCAGAAAGAGTCTGATTGGTATAATAACCGAGGGTACCTGCAATTATCGAATTCGTAACTTTTAATGTATTGGTTGCAAAACGAACATACAATATTCTTGAGGATGTTTTATTGGATACGGCATAGAGGGTACAGTGATCAATTTCAACATTGCTGACCAGTCCAGGGAAAGTCGCTGACGTATTATCCAGCCGGACAAAATCACGGGCAGGGGCACAATTATTAAATGTACTGTTCTTCAGTTTCAGACTTGCAACATAGCCGGCACGAAAATCTATACAATCGGCCGAATTTGTCAATATATTGGTTACGATACAGTCTGTCATTGAAATAGATACAATTTTTGAAACGATACTTGACGAACCGGTGAGCAATGATTTGTCAAAGTCATGAATTCTACAGCCGGTAACATTGAGCGTCCCATAATTGACAAGCGTTGTATTGTACTGGAATGCGTGGTCAAGGATTGCCGGTAATCCAGTTAACGGGTCCGTATAATTCCCATTCATTTCAAGATCTTTAATATCAACGCTTTGTACACCACTCTCTAAAACAAACTTTACGTGAACAATGGGTTTGTTGTAAGGATAGAGCCCTTTGATCGAAATTGATTTGTTGATGGTAATTGCTCCGGAATATGCATCATAATTACCCGGAAATAAAACAAGTGCGTCACCGGCATTAGCCTTGGCAATAACAGTACTCAGGTTATCTGCAGGATATACCGCCGTAGCGCCTCCAAGATCAATCAATGTTTTAAATGTTACCACTCCTCTTTGTTTAGTCCCTTTGAACAATTTGACGCTATAATTAGTCTCACCGGTGAGTCCGGTAATGGTAGCCACTCCTGCCGTTTTTTCCGGAGTAGTTATCGTTCTTTGTATGTTTCCGGGGGTAATTAAGAAATTGGTCACATCACTGCCTGCAGGCCATTTAAGCGTCACACTGGTGGCCTGAATATCTGTACCTGCAACGGGGTAAAAGATATTTTCGGCATCTGTCTTAAAAGCAATAGCCGACCATTTCGAATCAGGAATGCCACTTGCACTCACTCCTTTGATCCGGGCAGAGTACTGTGTTTGGCCGTCCAGCACGATGCTGTATGGAATTTTATCAGGAGCAACTGTCACAGTTTTAACGATAGCGGAAAATTTCAAACTGTCTTCACTGAATTCGACGACGTACGAAGCAGCATCCTTGCCAACGGTCCAGGCCAACTCCACCGTCGTTTTGTTCTTTATCTTGGCTGTCAGGTTAATTGGCTTAAAAACCCTGGCATAATCAAGTTGTTCGACAATTGGGTCTATTTTGTCCTTGCATGAGACAAGAATCAAGGAGATCAACCCAACCATAAGTCCTATATTTTTTAGTTTATTTTT
>JBBIUJ010000216.1:0-7435 GCA_037440345.1 Prolixibacter sp. | reverse complement strand
TTGCTTAACGAAGGATTACCAATGAAGAATTTGAATAACTATTAACGAATTTTTCATGCATTGTCGCAACAAAATATTCCAACATTACAGATTGGGGATCTGAAAATTTGTCCCCCCGTCATTCAGGAAGGCATGGGTGTCCGGGTTTCAGAAGCCAACGCCTACTGATGCACTGAAATCATCCCGGTTAAGAAACTTGTGGATCAGCTAAAAAAGGAGTTGATTCGAAATTGATAGCATAAAGTCATAAAGCGCTTCAATTCAATTTTTCGATGACGATTTCAAGAACGGCCAAGCGCGCTTTTTCCAATCGCCTGAAGAGTGAATTGTGAATGCTCTTCAACTTAATTACCCGGATCAAATTCCGATCAAATTCCAGCAGGTTGAATGCAAGTTTGCCGGTAAAAGGCATGGCTATAAATGAGATAACAGCTATCAAAAACGATCCCGACAATGCACCAATCAACAGACTCTCAAGTAGAAAAACAATAGGGAAAAGCAACAAACCCGAGACGAAAATAAAAGTACTCTTGAAAGCCGGATCTTTGACCTTCCTGGTAAGGACGACCCTCGGCAAGGCATATGGAAGGAAGCAAGTCAGTAAACCGGCAACCAATATTGGAAAAGATAGTAGCGCTCCGCACAGTTTTACCAAAAGTTTGAACAAACTTGTCCGGCCAGCTGTAACCAGATGGAAGTCTGAATAACCCGACTTTTTTAATCCACCAATATAGTCGGCTGTTTTCTTCTTCAACAAGTCAAAACCATCGGGATGTTCAATCTCATACTTCTCTGTTCTTTTTACCAGTTCCTGTTCAGCATGGAATTTCTGTAGCCATGGATTGTTGCTAAAGAAATGATAGTGTGAATACTCCTCCCCTGCCACCATCCTGATATCTTCATAATCCTGGTAGTATTGGGTCGTGTTAATCTGCATGGTAAGTGGCAGCAGGATGCTGTGAATCTCATCGCGAAGGGAGATCATAGCATTTTGGGAATTCTCAGCATACCGCTCTTTGTAACCGGCAATTCCGATCGATTCGCCATATTGCACCATCAGGGTACGGTTAAAATTCCAGTAATGGTCATAATAAATTCCTACCGGGATAATCCTCAACCCAAGCTGGAAATTGTTCTGTGCCTCCGCTTCAAGGGCAATTCTCGGTATGGCCTTTTTGTGGGGGAGCATTTGTCTTTTCCCGGAATGAGCTGCTTCAGGGAAAAGTGCGGTTGATCCGCCATTTTCCAGAACCTGAGTAACCTGGGCGAAAACCTCTTCATTGTTGTTCAGATTTTCCTTTCCATCCCGAATACGGTAAATCGGAAGCATCTTCATGAATTTGAGAATAGGTTTGGTGAAGTTGCTTTTGAAAATATCGGCACGTGCGAGCCACAGTGTCTGCAGAGGATTGGTACAGACCATGGCGAGTGGGTCCATAAGGGCATTTTGATGGTTGGCGGCAAAAATAATCGGATGATCTTTCGGAATCAGTTCACGGCCTGTTACAATGACCCTCCTGTGCGTTAGCCAAAAAGCAAACCGCACATAAACCCTGAGCGCCTCATATCCCAACGATCGTTTTTCCATATCAGGCTATTACAGGTCGTCTGGACCAGTACCATGCTAGAGTTAAACCACTGATGATGTGCCAAATACCCCACCATGCAGCAATGACAGCCATGCCACCCAGCTCCATTTCGGGTGGAAATATCTTGGGATTGAACAACAGCGCCAACGCCAGACCCGAATTATGAATTCCTGTCTCTATGGCAATAGTTCGTTTATCCCTCTGCGAACATTTAAAAAGTGAGCTAAAGAAATATCCTGTTGTCATCGCAATTCCATTTTGCAAAAGCACAAAGAAAAATACAAGATGAATATATGTCAAAAACTGGGAGAAATTGGCGGCCAGCATTGAAATAACCATAAAAACGAAAAATATCAGAGAGCCTTTGTTTATTGGTTTTTTGATTTTTTCGGTGAATGCCGGAAATTTTCTGGCAATGAAAAGTCCGGTTATGACAGGTATTCCCAACAGGATAAAAACAGTTTGAAACATCTGAAAATTGTCTATTTCCAATGGACGGACAAGACCCGCAGCACTGTGGGCATTGTAAAAATGAATGTACATGTTTCCCCAAAAAGCAAAATTAAAAGGCGTAAAAAAGATGGCCGCCAAGGTTGAAATGGCAGTGAGACTCACCGCCAATGCAACATTGCCCTTAGCCATGGAACTGATAAAATTCGAAATATTCCCACCCGGGCAAGCAGCCACCATGATCATACCCAAGGCAATGGTTGGAGTTGGATTGAGTAAAATCACCAATAAAAAGGTAAATGCGGGAAGCAAAAAGGTCTGACTTGTAAATCCAACAATGGCTGATTTTGGTTTTTTAATCAGGTTTGTAAAGTGATCAACCTTGATATCGAGGGCCACACCAAACATGACAAATGCCAAGGCTATATTTAGAGAAAGAAGCCCAGCCGGAGAAAAATTAAGTCGGACGTGATCGAGAACTACCAGAGAGTTGTTCATTAAATAATGTGGAAGTGTGAAAATGTGAAAACTAATGTTCCAACATTTCTAATTTTTAATCTTTAATTTTTAATTAGATTTTAAGGTCCCAGCCCTGGCGATAATTTGTACGCAACAATTCGGCAACAAATTTTTTGGCATTCAATTCAATGTTCTTTGGTTCCGAACCAGGTATTCCATTGGTGACCATTATTTTATCCTCATCCGACAAGTTTGTAAAAGTCATATTTTCTCCATCCCACTTCAATTTTTTTCGCAAACCCTGCAAACGGACTGCAAGGTTGCCCATTACCACCATCTCGTTGAGCGGGCAGGCATATTCGAAGTTTGACAAGGGTAAGATTCTGTTTTCACTTGATTCTTTACAGGACCTAACCCAATCCATCTCGTGACTGACCTCTACCCTGCGAAGTGTTTTAGGGGGCATGGTCAGTTTGGCAAATTTATCTTCTGGCAATAATTTATAGTTGCTACCATAATTTCCACAGACTAGTTTTCCTTTCGTCCCATGGAATAGAACACCGTTCTTGCCCTGGCCCAACTCCATTCCATCGCGCAAGCTATCCGGGCGGGATGGGGACAAACCACCATCGTACCAAGTCAGATTGACAGCGGGCATTTTCAATTTACCAACGGTTGCCCTTTCCGGGAAAGTGTACCTGATCAAAGAGGAATTGGGAGCGCTTTCGCTGTTGAATGATGAAGAAGATGCTTCCAAGGTATTTGGATATCCTAGTTTCAGTGCGGAAAATACCACATCGAGTACGTGGCAAGCCATATCACCGAGTGCTCCGGTACCGAAATCCCACCATCCTCTCCAGTTCCACGGGTGGTAAGCAGAATGGTAGGGACGCATGGCTGCGGGTCCAATAAACAGGTCCCAGTTGATGTTTTCCGGCAACCACATTCCCTGGGCTGGGCGAGTCAATCCCTGAGGCCAAATGGGGCGGTCGGTCCAGGCTTCAACCTGATTTACCTCACCGATGGCCCCACTCCAGATCAATTCGCAAACGTCGGCAACGGAGTGACTGCTATGTCCTTCATTGCCCATTTGCGTAACCACTTTGTATTTTCGGGAAGCCTCCAGCAATACCCTAGACTCAAATACTGAATGTGTCAGGGGTTTTTGTACATAAACATGTTTGCCAAGTTGCATAGCAGCCAAAGCAGTCACTGCATGGGTATGATCGGGAGTAGCAATCACCACAGCATCAATATCCTTGTTCATCTCCTCCAGCATGATCCGATAGTCCGTGTAACGCCTGGCAGCCGGATACTGCCCAAAGGTCTTCGCTGCATAATTCCAGTCAATGTCGCACAATGCAACAATGTTTTCAGAATTCATATTCCGAAGATTTACCTGACCTTTTCCTCCTACACCGATTCCGGCAATACGAAGTTTATCGCTGGGTGATTGATGTCCCAAACCACCAACAACCTGGTTTGGTAGAATGGTTAAACTTGCAGCCGTTGCGGTAGCTGTACCGATAAATCCTCTTCTGGTCAAACTTTTAGATTTTCCCATAATTAATTGCAGTTTAGTTGATGGTTATAGTTCGACTGATCACATAAATTTGGTCAATTCAGGATCAGTCGCTAAAAATCTTGCTCATTCTATTTGACCAATATAAGATAAAATATTCTCAAATGAAAATATATTAATTATTTCGGCCATGTTAAACAGACCTTGTTAACCTTAATAAAATAGAAAGATTACTAAGGAATTACCTCGGCAACTACGAAAGTACTTCCTCCCACAAAAATAAGATCATCTTTATCGGCATACATCCTTGCCTCGGCCAGCGCTGTTGGAACATCCTCATAAGCTGCACCGTTTAATCCAAAGAATGTAGCCATCTGCATTAACTGATGTTCTGCCAGGGCCCTGGGTATGGAGGCTTTTGTGAAGTAGTAAACAGCCTCCCCCGGCAACAAGGACAAAATGCCGGCTATATCCTTGTCGTTGACCATACCGATAATGAAATGTAGTTTTTTACATGGGATTTGTCTTAGCTGGGCTACGACCTCCCTTATTCCACCTTCGTTGTGGGCAGTATCGCAAATGATACGCGGATTGAAGCCAATGGTCTGCCACCTTCCGGTCAATCCGGTTAGTCCGGTAACATTTTCCAGTCCGTCACGAATATTGGTTGTGGAGATTTCCCATCCCATCTTTTGTAACTCTTGTACGCTACACAGCAGGGTGCCAACATTTTTAGCCTGATATTTACCAAGAAGGTCAAGCCGCAGATTTTCGAAAAGAAGTCCATCACTGCTTTTGATGTTAAATATCTGGCGCTGGTCGATCGAAATCATGGAATAATCGGCTCTTAGAATCTGATCGGCAAACAAAATTTTCGCATGATTTTCAGTGGCTTTCCCTTCGAAAATGATGGAGGTTTGCGGATGCGTTTCACCTATAATAACCGGAATTGAACGTTTGATAACTCCCGCTTTTTCGAGGGCAATCTTCCCGAGCGAATCGCCCAGTAAAGCGGTATGGTCCAGACTGATATTGGTAATAATGGAGAGCTCTGGAGTGATGATGTTTGTTGAATCCAGTCTTCCGCCCAAGCCAACCTCAATCACTGCAACATCGACCTTTTGTTCAGAAAAATAGTCAAATGCCATCAGAACAGTAAGCTCAAAAAAAGAGGGTTCCAGGGCACTGGCTTTGTTCATTTCCAGAAAACGCTCCACAAAATCAATGACAAACTGCTCTGGTACCATCTCGCCGTTTATCCTAATTCGTTCGCGAAAGTCTTTCAGGTGTGGCGAGGTGTATAATCCTGTCTTGTATCCTGCTTTTTGCAGAATGGCTGCCAGCATGTGTGAAACCGAACCCTTGCCATTGGTCCCTGCCACATGAACAGTTCGAAAATTCCGGTGAGGATGACGGAACAACTTGTCCATGGCGATTGTATTATCCAGGCTTCCCTTGTAGGCAGCTGGTCCCTTTCGCTGGTAATAAGGCAAATGTTCGTATAAATATTCAAGGACCTCGCTGTAACTCATTCGGCAAACTTTAATAAGAAATTTCAAATTAATGACACAGAGAAAAATTTTCAATTAATGTAGATTTCAGCTCCCTCAAAATATTTGCCATTGTGCAAATTTCTGAGGGAACGCAGAGTTCGCTGAGCTTAAAAATCGCAAGCGATTTTTCTCCCGGTGAACTCACCTTCCCTCAAATCAATATCAGATAAAAATTATTACAATGAATATGCATATAAAATCTTTAATAGTGAGAGGCAATTCTCTCTGTGTTAGTTTATAAAAATCATAACATGTTACTAACAATTTGTAAATACAAAGATGTAAAAAACCTTTGGTCAAAACTACCATCGCATGGTTTTAGTATTATCTTTAAGCGTTACCACGAAAGAGAGTAGCCCAGGCCCATTCTTCCCCTTATCGAACGATTCAAAAGTTTGGGGAATTAAACGCAGAGTTACTGACATTGTTTTAATTAACGCGCTCATATAGTATGAAAAGACCAAAAACTTTTATTCTCGATACCAATGTCATTTTGCACGACAGTGAATGTATTTACAACTTTGAAGACAATGATGTAGTGATTCCCATCACAGTTCTCGAGGAGTTGGATAAATTTAAGAGAGGGGATGATCAGATTAATTTCCAGGCCAGGCAGTTCGTGAGGATTCTGGATGAACTGGTAGGTAAGAACCCAATTGACAAGGGAATACAACTAGGCCAGGGTAAAGGAAAACTCTACATCGAACTTGGCAAACCCTATTCAGATCAACTCAAAGCATCCTTTCGGGAAGATATTCCTGATCACCGGATTCTGGCCATTACTGAATTTTTGCGCGACAAGCAAACTACTCGAAAAGTGATCCTGGTAAGCAAGGATGTCAACCTGAGGATCAAAGCCAAATCGCTGCATGTCGAAGCCGAGGATTACAAAAATGACAAAATCGAGGACATTGAGGTTTTGTACCAGGGAATTAGAGAAATAAAGGATTATGACGACCAGCTAATTGCCAGGCTTTACGAAACAAATTTTCTTTCGGTTGAGGAGTCGGGCATCGAAAAACATCCTTTTCCCAATGAGTTCTTCATTCTTAAAAGCCCTCACGCCAGTGTTCTGGCACATTACAATACTTTCCGCACACGTTTGGAACGTGTAGACAAAAAGATGGCCTTTGGCATCAGGCCGAGAAATGCAGAACAGACCTTTTCGTTACAGGCACTTCTGGATCCCGAAATTAAGCTGGTAAGCCTTACCGGCAAAGCCGGAACCGGAAAAACCCTGCTTGCACTTGCGGCTGCCATTGCGCAGCACAGTATCTATGATCAGATCATGCTGGCCCGCCCGATAGTAGCATTGAGTAACCGTGACATTGGATTTCTCCCCGGGGATGCGGAAGAGAAGGTTTCTCCCTATATGCAGCCGCTTTTTGACAACCTTGCTGTCATCAAAAGGTGCTTTGATACCCATACCCACGAGCATCATGTGATCGAAGACCTTCAAAAAGATGAAAGATTGGTCATCTGTCCGCTGGCATTTATACGCGGACGAAGTCTTTCCAATTGCTATTTTATCATCGACGAGGCCCAGAATCTTACGCCGCATGAGGTGAAGACCATCATTACCCGTGCCGGTGAGGGGACCAAAATGGTTTTCACCGGGGATATTCAGCAAATCGACTCTCCTTATCTGGATATGCAGTCCAACGGACTTGCCTATCTGACCGACCGGATGAAAGGACAGGATATCTTTGCCCATATCAACCTGCTGAAAGGTGAAAGAAGTTATCTGGCTGAACTTGCCAGCGATTTGCTGTAAAACAAACTTTTACTTTGAGTTCCATTTAGATTTGTATAGTTACAAACAAAAATTGTTACTAGTTCTTTGAAATATTGTGTATGTTGTT
>JBBIUJ010000215.1:0-7435 GCA_037440345.1 Prolixibacter sp. | reverse complement strand
CCCTTCAAACCAGGTTTCCATGGAAGATCCCGATCCGGCAATATTGATCTCCGTATCCCGAATGTTTTCCCAGGTTTTTTCAACCGCAACTTTGTAGCTATTTTTACCGGTAATTCGGTAAAGTTCCAGCAACCCCTCGTAACACGACATCATTTCATAGGCCTTTTGACCCTGCTCCCAACCATACCAGCTGCCTTTGGGTTTGGGAAATCGTTTCGACACATCGATGTCGGCTTTCGAAATTAGTTGCGGACCCTCCGGGGTTTCCCATTGCCTGACAATTTCTTCGGCAAAATCAAGATATCTTTTGTCCCCGGTACGGGAATAGAGCAAGCAAATTGGTTCCAGCACCGATGATGATGCCATTCCGCGGTGGTTGCCCATTTTGATGATAAGGGTATTGCGTTCATTCAGCTCTTTGATCAGGTGATCGGCCACTTTTGCGGCAGCTTGAAGCGCTTTTTGTGCCCTGGTCAGGTCGAAATAGGCTAGCAAACCCAACATGCAATATTTACGCCCCCAGATGTCCCAGGCCGCAAGGTGTTTGTTGTCGGCATAATTCCCGATGTAACCATCCGGTGTTTGGGTGGCAATCAGACCATCAACCGCATGGTCAAGCGCCTGTTTCAGTTTTGACTCCGGTTTATAACGATATGCCAGTACTGCAGAAGTGAACCATTTTCCCCAAAACTCACTCTGCCAGCAGCTTGTTTCAGTCCGGTTGCGGAATGGGGCTACCAGACGGTCAACATCTTGTGCCAGGATACGGTTCTGCCAGGAGGCATCCAGTTTGTCCCCCACAAACCCGGTCACTTTAACGGAAAGCAACGGAAACAGCCGGTCGACGACAGCCGCCGTTGGAGCAGCCTGGGAGATAGCATGGCCTGCAAGCAGCACAAAACAGGTTAAGAATCCTAAAAATTTGCCCATCATTTACATTGTTAAAAATCGTTAGTTGGGTGAATGAATAATGATATACAATCAATCTTCGTTGTTGACCCGCAATGGCTTAAGTTTATCAAAAAAGTGCGGTTCGGGATTAAAAATATAAAAAATTAATTTTCGGCTTTAAAAATCCAACGATCTGTAACAATTTTTTTATGGATTGCCCGGAACCTCCACGATTGCCATAAGGATTGGCCGAGGAATTAACAGTCGTGTAATTGGGATTTTCAATCGCTTGTCTACAGTCATTTGAATCAATATAAATTTGTTTTTTGCTATTGCCAATTTGAAAAAAAAATCTTTCCTTTGCGTCGCGAAAATCGGAACTGTTTGAATTAAGTTGAACAGGTGATTTGAGTAGTTTTCCATCTCTTTTAAATCAGAAAAGAGTTTCAGATGGTCTGTTCATCTAAGGGTTAGGATTCAAGATTTTCATTCTTGCCATAGGGGTTCGAATCCCCTACAGACTACAGTTATAATATGATTTAGAAATTTTTATACAATGGCAAACCATAAGTCGTCCATCAAAAGGGCAAAGCAGAGTGAGGTTCACCGTCTTCACAACAAATATTATTCAAAGACAACCCGTAACGCGGTTCGCGAACTTCGTTCAACTACCGAGAAAGAAAAAGCTGTCGAGCTTCTTCCCAAAGTAGTTGGTATGTTGGATAAGTTGGCCAAGACGAATGTGATCCACAAGAACAAAGCATCAAACTTGAAATCAAGTTTGACCCTGCACGTCAACGCGCTTTAATTCGTTCAAACAATATATTTTTAAAGGGTGCCCAAATTGGGTGCCCTTTTGTGCTTTAATTTTCGTTTTTCTCGCCAATTTGTTGTAACTTGAGGAAGAAGGATGATCCGGCAAACCACCCGGCTGCCTTCTCCGAACATGGGAAATTATGGCAAAGTTGGCATCAAGGCCTGGGCAGTTGAAGACCGTCCCAGGGAGAAACTGGTCAGCCGCGGGCTATCCGCCCTCACCGACGCAGAGCTGATCGCAATCCTCATCTCGAGTGGCAATAGCCGGGAGTCGGCAGTGGAGCTATCTCGGCGGATCATGGATTCCATTCATCACAACCTGAACGAGCTTGGAAAACTGAATTGCGATGAACTGAAGAAGTTCAGGGGCATCGGTCAGGCCAAGGCCATTACCCTGATCGCGGCGATGGAGCTGGGTCGGCGAAAAAATCAGTCGGAAGCGCTCGACAACGGCCAGATCAAAGGGAGCCGGGATGCTGCCAACTATTTGCGTCCCGAAATCGGTGATCTTGCTTATGAAGAGTTTTGGGTGCTTTTTCTCAATCGGCAGAACAAAGTGATTGAAAAGCGGAAGCTCAGCCAAGGAGGAATGACAGGTACCGTTATTGACGTTCGGCTGATACTGAAACTGGCCCTCGAAAAGCACGCCACCTCCATGATTTTCTGCCATAATCACCCTTCAGGGAACCTGGATCCCAGTGATGCAGACAGGAAGATTACCAAACAACTGAAAGAGGCGGCAGCACTAATGGAGATCCCTGTGGTCGATCACCTGATTGTTACCCAGTCCGGCTATTTTAGCTTTGCCGACGAAGGATTATTGTAGTCATTTGAGAGATTTTTTTTATTTTTACCAAAAATCCCTGATGATACACATACTCGGTGACAGCAACTCCATCTTCAATCAATACCTGGCTGAAATTCGCGACGAGGTAGTGCAAAAAGACCCCATGCGCTTCAGGAAGAATCTGGAGCGTGTAGGAGAGATTTTTGCATACGAAATCAGCAAAGAACTCCCATTCAAACTGAAAGAGATCACCACATCCCTGGGTGTGGCCAAGATGAGGGTACTGGAACAACAGCCTGTTTTGGCAACTATATTGAGGGCCGGACTACCATTGCACCAGGGATTGCTGAATTGTTTTGACCATGCAGAAAACTGCTTCATCTCTGCCTATCGCAAGTATGATCCAAACGGAGACTTTCACATTGATTTTCAGTATATTGCCTCTCCGTTACTTGATAATAAAATCGTCATTTTATCAGATCCCATGCTGGCAACCGGCTCCTCCATGGAGGTCGGTTACCATGCCTTGCTGGAAAAGGGCGAGCCTCAGCACATACATATGGTTTCATTGATCGCCAGCAGGCAAGGTATCGATTACATCACAAAGAGATTGCCTAACGACAAGGTTACCCTGTGGGTAGGTGCCATCGATCCTGAGATGACGCCAAAATCATACATTGTTCCGGGGCTGGGCGATGCAGGCGACCTGGCTTACGGAGAAAAAATTGATTCAAAGGAGATAGTCCCGCACACCCACTTCTGAAGAGCTGTTTTATTCTGATGCCAGCTTCCAAACTTTGGAAGGATCAGTACAATCTCGAAGCATTTCTGTCACTGTCTTGCCTGATAAGGGATCGCGATAATCGGGTGCTATCTCGGCCAGGGGTACGAGCACAAACCTGCGATCGGCAATGCGCGGGTGAGGAATTGTGAGGTCGGGGCTTCTTAAAACCACTGAATCAAAATAGAGCAGGTCTATATCGATTGTTCTTGCTTGATATCCTGCGCCATTTCTGACACGTCCCAATTGAAGCTCAATTTGCTGGGAAGCGATCAGGATTTCTTCGGGAGACATATTTGTTTCGATTGCAATAACCTGGTTTACAAATAATTCGGATGAAAAACCCCAGGATTCGCTTTCGTAGAGTGCCGAAGCTGAAATTTTTCGACCGATCTTGCTGGTTACCAAATCAATTGCCGCTACAATTATTTCTCTTCTATTTCCCCGATTTCCTCCTAAAATGAGATAAACTAACGACATAGTGCGTATCTTTGTAATAATTACGGTTCAATTGAGACTATTTGTATATTCGAAAATAAACCGTGAGAATCAAGTTGGCGTGTTGTTTTCTGCCTGACCAGAACCTGGCTTTTGGCGCTTCCGGCTTTCAGGAAGTTCTATTGGCAAAGTTAGGATTATTCAGGTTATGGGATGAACAATGACTAATTTATCTTGTTTGATTATTGATCCTTGCGATAATTCGTATAACAAAATCATATTATAAATAGACCGATAAAAAACAAAATATAAACAAATGAAATTTTTTTGGAAAGCTTTTTTTGGTTCATTGGCAGCCATTATCGTTGCGACGCTCCTTTTTATTTTTCTGATTGCAGGGCTGGTCTCTTCGCTGGCCACTATCGGCGAACAATCCATTACCGTTAGGGAAAAATCCCTGCTGATGATAAAGTTGGACAACCGGATTGTAGAACGGAAATCCAATAATCCATTTGAAGAGCTGGAGATTCCAGGCATGGAGAAAACTTCTACAACCGGATTGAATCAGATTTTTCATGCGATATCACAGGCAAAGAGTGACAGCAAAATAAAGGGCATCTACCTCGAATTGTCTGAAATTGGGGCCGGTTATGCTACAGCGGAGGAGATCAGAAACGCTTTGATAGATTTCAAAACCAGTGGAAAATTCGTCTATGCCTATTCTGATGCCATTTCACAGAAGGCTTATTACCTGGCTTCTGTGGCTGATAGTTTGATTTTGAATCCCGTTGGCATGTTTGATTTCAGGGGACTTAGCGCCGAGCACACTTTCTTTAAAAAGGCTTTGGATAAATTTGGCATCGAAATGCAGATCGTGCGTGGGAAAGACAACAAATTCAAATCGGCGGTCGAGCCATTTATGTACGATAAGATGAGTCCGGCCAATAAGGAGCAGACCACTCTCTACCTTGCAACGATCTGGAACCATCTGCTGAAGGGAATTTCTGAATCCAGAAAAATTTCCATCGACAGTCTGAACCAATATGCCAATTCAGTTATGACCTTTCGGACGGCAGAGACGGCTCAAAAGAGTCATTTCTTTGACCGGCTTAAATACCGCGACCAGGTGCTGGCTGATTTGAGGAAGCTTGCTGGTTTGAAAGAAAACGCCGAAATTCCTATTCTTACCGTATCCGAATACGATAAAATTCCTTCTGATGTTAAGGCAAAAGCCCTTATCAAAGACAAAATTGCTGTGGTATATGCTGAAGGTGAAATAGATACTGGTTCTGGAAACAGCTCGCACGATATCAATTCGAAGGATGTTTCCCAGGGTATTCGTGAAGCCCGAATTGACACTACCGTGAAAGCCATTGTATTTAGGGTCAACTCTCCCGGTGGGTCAGCCTTCGGATCGGAGGTGATCTGGAGGGAGGTAAAACTGGCTTCTGAAGTTAAGCCGGTCATCGTATCGATGGGTGATTATGCAGCATCAGGCGGTTACTATATCTCTGCCCCTGCCGCTGTAATTCTGGCCAATCATACAACCATTACCGGTTCAATCGGGGTATTCGGAACGATCCCTAATTTTGGGGATCTGTTAAACAACAAAATTGGCATAACTTTCGATAAGGTGATGACGAACGAACATTCGGATATGCCATCCGTTATCAGGAAAATGACACCATTTGAAACCAGCCTGATGCAAAGTTATGTCGAGAACACATACACTACCTTCGTTTCTCATGTGGCCGCCGGACGTAAGTTGTCGGCCTCAAATGTTGACTCCATTGGCCAGGGAAGGGTTTGGAGTGGTGTGAATGCAAAATCCAACCACCTGATCGATGATTTTGGCGGAATGAAAGAGGCATTGAAAATTGCTGCAGAAAAAGCGGGGATAATCGAATACCGTATCAAGGAGTTGCCAAAACTAAAAGATCCATTTGCAGAGTTACTGAAAAATTTCTCTGTAAGCATGCAGACGAAAATGATGGAATCTGTTATGGGATCCACTTTCGATTACTGGAAGAATCTATCCAGAGAAGCTAATGCAAAAGGGATCTATACCCGGATGCCATTTAATCTTGAAATTAATTAACAATTTTGAAGAAATTTTTCCTGTATATTTTCTCCCTGGTGTACGGAATGGTGGTCAATACCCGTAATACCCTTTTTAATCTGAACATACTCCATGCCAGAGAATTTGATGTGCCTGTTATTTCGGTAGGCAACATAACGGTAGGAGGTACCGGCAAAACACCGCATACGGAGCATCTGATAGGGCTGTTAAGCAAGAAGTTCGACATAGCCGTACTGAGCCGCGGATACAAGCGAAAGAGCAAAGGCTTTTTGCTTGTGGAAACTGACTCCATCATCAGGCAAACGGGAGATGAACCGCTCCAGATAAAAAGGAAATTTCCCGGAGTCATGGTGGCAGTGGATGAAAACAGGGTTCGTGGAATTGAGAAAATATTGGAAATTAGCGAGAAACGTCCTGATGTGATCATTTTGGATGATGCCTTCCAGCATCGATATGTGACACCTTCGATAAATATTCTGCTGATTGATTATACCCGCATGATTACCGAAGATGATATGCTTCCGCTTGGTCGGCTCAGAGAGCCCGCTTCCAACAGAGATCGTGCCAATATCATTATCGTGACCAAATGTCCCAGGGAGATCAAACCCATTGATGAGCGGATTATTACCAAGGATCTGCACATTTGGCCTTACCAGGATCTCTTCTTTTCGCGCATAAAATATGGTGAAATGTTGCCGCTCTTCCCTGACAAGATTAAGGAGAAGAAGGTATGTCTTGACGCAGATACCGGGATCTTGCTCCTGACCGGAATAGCAAATCCGGAACCATTGAGAGACAAGTTGCTTCAGACAACAAAATCAGTTGTTTCAGCCGCTTACCCTGATCACTATCCTTTCACCCTGAAAGACATGGAGAAGGTGGCAGGGCAACTGGAAGCAATGGCGGCCGAAAAGAAGATCATCGTAACAACCGAGAAAGATACCTTCCGCATTCTTGAAGTTGAGAATCTTCCGGAGACAATCGCCGAAAACTTGTACTATATACCTATTGAAATAAGGTTTATCAACCAAACAGATAACGATTTCGATAAAAAAATACTGAAATATGTTGGAGAAAATAAAAGCAACTTCGAACTACATTCTAGAAAAAACAAAATTTAAATGTGAGATTGCCATCATTCTGGGAACAGGGCTGGGAGGCCTTGTCAAAGAGATAGAAATCGAACATACCATACCCTATTCTGAAATCCCGAATTTTCCGGTCTCTACCGTTGAAGGTCACAAAGGACAATTGATTTTCGGTGTTCTTGGCGGCAAAAAAGTAATTGCCATGCAGGGACGTTTCCATTTTTATGAAGGCTACAGCATGAAGGAGGTCACCTTCCCGGTTAGGGTGATGAAGGCCATGGGCATCAAGACCCTCTTTGTCTCCAATGCAAGTGGCGGCCTCAATCCCAAATTCAAAATAGGGGATGTCATGATGATCAACGATCACATCAATATGTTTGGGGATAATCCACTCATGGGACCAAATGAAAAAGAGCTGGGACCGAGATTCCCTGACATGAGTCAGCCATATAACCTTCATCTGCGTAACCTGGCATTGAAAATTGCCATGTTAAAAGGAATAAATCTAAAAGAGGGAGTTTATGTAGGAGTATCCGGTCCAACATTTGAAACGC
>JBBIUJ010000214.1:0-7440 GCA_037440345.1 Prolixibacter sp. | reverse complement strand
AACCGAGGCTGCGGCAAGAGCTATATTCCCCCTTTTCAACATCGAATACATCAGCCTGAACAAGGCCGACCAGCTTGCCGGATTGAAAGTCAACGATCCCGGAAATCCCGGCAGGACCTATCTTAGCGGCAAGGGACTATCCTTTCCTCCAAAGATGGACGAACCTTTTGCCTCTGAATTGGCAACTGTTCGCAACGAATCCAACCAACATGTGGCTGGTATGTGCGGAAAATTAAATGATCTGCTTACCACCATAGACGCCGGATTTCTCCTTGATTTTGAACAGATTCGCTCAACAATGACGAAAGGGATGGTACGCGAACGCCATCTGGCCAAAGCCTTACGGGAAGCTGTTGAAAAACAATTTGCTACCGCTGAAGAGAAAAGTGCATTTTACCAAAAGCTATTTGGCGGAAAACCCCTTGTTTCTCGTTTGGATGCGCCGGCCGCCATCGAAAACGAACTTCGCAACAACCTGCTCAAGGCCGGCGGACCTGCCTTTATACCAGAACCGGCTGCCGCTTTTCTGGAATCGGATATGGTTTGCAAAATGATACTAAACCAGGGTGGTATTCCAACTTATCCTTTCCTGGCTGACGACAACAACGGTAATTTCACCCATTTCGAAGATTCCAAAGAGCAAGCGGCTAAGATATTGAAGGAACGGAATATCTGGTCTGTCGAGTTTATTACCACCAGAAATAGCCTTGAAGTTTTGGAAGAGTATGTGCAATTTTTTCATCGTGAAGGATTTGTTGTAACCTTGGGCAGTGAACACAATACCCCTGCCATGGAGCCCATCGAACTTTTTGCCCGCAAAAAAACGGAGCTTTCGCCGGTTTTGAAAGAGATCAATTATCGGGGAGCCTGTCTGGTAGCGGCCCACCAATACCTCAGTGCCACCGAAGGTCAGGGTTATCTCGATCAAAACGGAAATCCATTTGTGGATAGACGCGACCAACTGGTAACGCTCGGAATGGCGCTCATAACTTACCTAAATCAAACCGACCATGCATGATGAAATTGTAAATCAAGTTCTGCCTGCCTTACGGATGCTTGCATCCAGGGAAAATATCCTGAACATTCGTTTGGATAACAGCGAGGCAATTTTAAATATTCAGGACGATCAGGAGTTGAGGGATCTTCCTTATATTCTGGACGATTCCACCATTTTGGTGGTCGATGAAACGACCAATCCCGCCGAAATTATCTCCGATTTGGAGGTTAAATTATCGATGTGGCGGGAGGAGCGGTCCTATTACCCCGATTATGTGTGGATCAGGGGGATCGGGCTGGTGGCGCTTGCACCAAACGCTGCCCAGTTGGATGAGATGATGGGAGAGGAAGAACGTGATTTTTCGATCTATCCTGGCCGTCTGGGCGGTAAAATTTCCATTGTAACCGGTGCGGCAATGGGTTTCGGCGCAGGTATAGCGGAGATGCTGTTCCAAGAGGGTGCCAATGTGGTAATAGCCGACTGGAACGAAGAAGCCGGAAGCAAAATGGCCGATGTCTTAAATGAAGCATTAACCAGTAACCGGGCTCTTTTTGTCAAAGTTGATGTCTCTGATGCGGCATCTGTTGATCATATGATAACTGCAACAGTCAAACATTTTGGAGGATTGGATCTGATTATCAGTAATGCAGGTGTCTTAAGGGCTGGTGGGCTCGATGAGATGACCCCTGAGAATTTTGATTTCATGACCAATGTCAATTACAAGGGTTATTTCCTTTGCGCAAAGTATGCCTCAGCGGTGATGAAGATCCAGGCAAAATACAGGAAGGACTATTTCACGGATATCATCCAGATCAATTCGAAATCAGGATTGAAAGGGAGTAACAAAAATTTTGCCTATGCAGGAGGAAAGTTTGGCGGGATTGGTTTGACTCAATCTTTTGCCATGGAACTAATGCCCCACAAGATCAAAGTGAACTCAGTTTGTCCGGGGAACTTCTTCGAAGGTCCGCTTTGGAGCGATCCTGAAAAGGGCTTGTTTGTTCAGTATTTAAAAGCCGGGAAAGTAGCCGGGGCAAAAACGATTGAGGATGTCAAAGCTTTTTATGAGGCGCAGGTTCCTGCCGGTCGTGGTTGCCGCGTCAAAGATGTTTTCCGCGCAATCCTCTACATCATCGAACAGGAGTACGAGACAGGGCAGGCGGTGCCTGTAACCGGAGGACAGAATATGTTGAACTAAAAAAAATGTAAAGTTTCTTCCTTCGTGAATTCCTTTGTGCCCATTGTGGTAAATTTTTTTTCACCACCAAGGGCGCAAAGTACACTCAAAGGATCTCAAAGTAAAAATGATAAATTAGTCGTTATGAAAACGAAAGCTGTACGATTATATGGGAAGAAGGACCTCCGATTGGAGGAGTTTGAACTTCCCGCCATCAAAGAGAACGAGATTTTGGCCAAAGTAATATGCGACTCCCTCTGCATGTCCTCTTACAAGGCGGCTTCACAGGGCACTGACCATAAACGTATTCCAAATGACGTTGCTGAAAACCCCATCATCATTGGTCACGAATTTGCAGGCGAATTGGTCGAAATTGGTTCCAAATGGCAAAACCAGTTCAAACCCGGCGATAAATTTTCGATCCAACCTGCCCTCAACTATGCCGGTGGTCCCGTTGGCGTGCTGAGCGCCCCGGGCTATTCTTACCGGTTTATTGGCGGCGATGCCACCTATGTGATCATCCCGAATGAGGTGATGGAGCTGGGAGCGCTGTTGCCCTTTTCGGGAGCGGGCTTTTACCCGGCATCACTGGCCGAGCCACTATCCTGCGTGATCGGTGCCATGCATGCCAATTATCATATCACCCCCGGTTCCTATATCCACAACATGGAAATTGTGGCAGGAGGCAAAATGGCTATACTGGCAGGTGTTGGTCCGATGGGGCTGGCAGCCATCAACTATGTGCTGAACCGCGAAGATCGCAAACCTTCGCTTTTAGTCGTCACGGACATCGAGCAATCCAGGCTCGATAGGGCTGCTTCTCTGTATACTGTCGAATATGCTGCATCCCGCGGGATTGATCTCAAATACATCAATACATCAGGTTTTGAAGATTCGGTGAAGTCTCTAAAATCCCTGACGGGGGAGACCGGTTACGACGATGTGTTCGTTTTTGCACCGGTAACCCCTGTAGTTGAACAGGCAGATGCTTTACTTGGTTTTGACGGATGTCTCAACTTTTTTGCGGGTCCTTCCAATCCCGAATTTAGTGCGAAAGTCAATTTTTACAATGTACATTACGCTTATACCCATCTTGTCGGAACCAGTGGTGGCAATACTGACGACATGAAAGAGGCGATTCAACTGATGTCGAATGGACTTGATCCTGCCGGACTGGTTACCCATATTGGAGGATTGAATGCTGTTATCGATGCGACACTTCATCTTCCCGAAATCCCGGGAGGAAAAAAATTGATTTACAACCACATAGAAATGCCTCTGTCCCCCATCACCGATTTTGCTGAAAAAGGAAAATCAGATCCGCTCTTTGCGGAACTCGACCGGCTCTGCCATAAGCACAATGGGCTTTGGAACTTGGAAGCTGAGCGCTATCTTCTCAATTCGATCTCATAATCAGACTTTAGTGTAATATGCCAGATTAAAATTTACCACAATAGACACATAGGTCACATAGAATCCTATTGTGACCTATGTGTCTGTTGTGGTTTTTTTATCAGGATTGACGCATTGGCCCATTCACTTCGCTGAGCGCCCGAATTTCAAAAGCGAAAATAGTTAAGTTAGCCGTCATTTCCATTTTCCATAAAATTGCTAACTTTCAGCGTCAATTGTATTGCTATGGAAAAGGAGAAACTTGACCAGATTTCGATCTCCTCGCTGTTCAAACGGAGGAAGACCGACCGCGACATTTTTCAGGAGCTGATGCCCAACAAGGTCAAGGAGGTACTGCTTTTTGCCACATTGTACGATGCATACTCCATCGAACGCGAAGGGCAGTTTTCCGATAAGATATTTGGCGAATATCTGCAGCTAAACCTATATGCGGCTCCACGCTTTACCAGTGTCAACACGCCCGAAGACGTTGTGCCAACCATCAATACACGCCACTTTGACCTCATCATCATCATGGCCGGTGTCGATAAGGTGATGCCTCTCAAGGTAGCCGAACTGATCCATGCGCACAAATCCAGAATACCCATTCTGCTTCTTGTCAACAACAACAACGATGTTGGCTATTTCAAGCGATCAGCCGCGCTAGTCCCGGCTATTGACCGTGTCTTTGTCTGGAATGGCAATTCCAACATTTTCCTGGCGATGATCAAATACATCGAAGACAAGCGGAATGTCGACAGGGATACGGTGCTCGGTGGGGTTCGGATTGTCCTGTTAGTTGAGGATTCCGTTAAATATTACTCCAGGTACCTGCCATTGCTCTTTTCCAGTGTTCTAACCCAGACTCAGGCACTTGTTTCAGATGATTCGACCGATGAACTGCACAAAATATTCAAATACAGGGCACGTCCGAAAATACTGTTGGTCAGTACTTACGAAGATGCTATTCAGATCATTAATAATTACAAGGATTTTCTCCTTTGTGTTATTTCGGACGTTAAGTTTGCAAAGGAGGGGGTCAACGATGAGGAGGCCGGAATTGAACTTTTAAAATATACCAAGAAGAGTTTAAAGTACCCGATTCCACTGCTTTTGCAATCCCATGATATTGAAAATGCCAAAAGGGCTGAGGCAATCGGAGCGGGTTTTATTACCAAGAATTCGGATACCCTGTCGCACGACATCCATGAATTTATCAACTGCAAACTTGGGTTTGGGGATTTTATCTTCAAGGATAAAAAGGGAAACAAGATTGCCTGTGCCAGAAACCTTCATGAGTTTGAAGAGCTGGTCGCAAAGGTGCCGATGGAGTCGTTGTTGTTTCATGCCCGGGAAAATGGATTCTCTACATGGCTAATGGCCCGGGGCGAAATCAACATGGCTGAGCGGCTAATACCTTACAAAGTCGAAGATTTCGAAGATACTGCGAGGCTGCGTGAATTTATTCTTAGTGTATTTAGCGATGTCAGTGAAAAGAAAAACCGTGGACGGATTGTTAACTTCGATGCAAGCCTGATAGCCGGGAACCGGTACATTGTCCGCATGGGACTTGGATCGCTCGGTGGAAAGGGAAGGGGACTGGCCTTTATGAGCAATTTACTGGAGAACATCGACATGAAGGCGATCCTACCCGGAATTAACATCCGGATGCCTGCAACATCCATCATCGGGGCCATTGAATTCGATAAGTTTCTGGAGTCGAACAATCTGTTTGAACTGGCCTTTCACACCGCCGATCAGGAGCGTATAAAAGATGCGTTTTTGGCAGGTGATTTAGGGATTTCTCTGAAAGATAAGTTAATGCAATACATTCAGCAGGTCGGTCAACCGCTTGCCGTGCGCTCCTCCGGACTGTTTGAAGACTCTCTGTTGCAGCCCTTTTCAGGTGTCTACGATACCTACCTCATTCCGAATAACCATCCCGATCCGGAGATAAGGTTTGAACAACTGCAAAATGCCATAAAATTGATTTATGCCTCTGTCTTCAGCAACGATGCGCGCTCCTATTTTCAAGCCATCAACTACAAAATTGAGGAGGAGAAAATGGCCATCATCATTCAGCCGGTGGTTGGACATGAGCACAGCGGAAAATTTTATGTTGATATCAGTGGAATAGCGCAATCGTATAACTATTATCCCTATTCCTACATGCAACCGGAAGACGGTTTTGCCGTGGCTGCGATGGGACTGGGGCAAGCAGTTTCGGGAGGCGAGAAGGCTTTTCGGTTTTGTCCGAAATATCCTGCCATGAACGTTGGTTCCATTGCAGACCAGGTTAGGGATACTCAAAGGGAATTGTATGCCATCGATCTGACACACAATGAATTTGATATGTTTCAGGAAGGCGAGTTGGCAGCTATCCGCAAGTTTCCCGTCTCATCTGCCGAAAAGGATGGTGTCATCGATCAATGTGTCTCTACCTACGACATGGAAAATGAGGTGATCATGCCGGGAACCGGGACAAGGGGACCCAGGGTCGTTGACTTTGCCAATCTGCTGAAATACAACCAGGTGCCAATGGCTGATTCCCTGCTTGTATTGATGAAATTGTTTCAGCAGGCGATGGGCTCACCGGTTGAGATGGAATTTGCCATTGATCTGAAGAAGGGGGACAACGGTTGGCCAACCTTTTATCTGCTCCAATTGAAACCCCTTATCCGCCGTGAGGATGACATAGAAATTGATCTTGACGAACTTGACAGGAGTAATCTGGTGCTGCTCTCCCAAAAGGGAATGGGCAATGGAAAGATCAAAGGAATCCATGATGTCTTGTATGTCGATGTCAATCATTTCGACCGGACCAGAACGAAAGAAATTGCAGCTGAAATCCTGGAATTCAATAAGCTTCTCTGCGATGACGATAGGAAGTATGTATTGATCGGTCCCGGTAGGTGGGGCACGAGGGACGAGTTTACCGGTATCCCCGTTAGGTGGGCACACATCAACAATGCCAAAGTGATCGTTGAAATCGGATTGCCTGATTTTCCGTTGGATGCCTCGCTTGGGTCCCATTTTTTCCACAATGTTACCTCCATGAATGTTGGCTATTTTTCAATACCGGTGTTAGATGGAAACGAGTTTGTCAACATGAAACTGCTGGATTCGCAAAAATTGGTTCAGGAAGGAAAATTTGTGAGATGGGTACGTTTCGAAAATGAATTGGAAATATTGATGGATGGGCGTAAAAGAACAGCGGTGGTGAGAATGAAATAGCGTGCTAATTTCTTTTCATAGCCGTCTGCTTTAGCGGACGGTTTGATGTCCAAAACTCAAGGGGGCTTTAGCCAAAACATATTCATTTGGCTAAAGCCCGCATTTTATTAACATTACCACTCCGTCAGCTAAAGCAGACGGCTATGAAAAGAAATTAATTTACTGCCTTAGCACCTGAGATCTATAAATAGAAGAAGTGTTTCAGGAAGAGCGGAGCCTCCTCCCCATGCAGGTTATAAAACCCTTCCAAAAACGAATTGAACGGCTTTTGCCCTTGTTCTGCGATACTTTTTGCACTTGTAGTCAAATCTTCAAATTCTATGGTAACTGTCCGTTTTGGCAGGAAGAAAATCAAATTGAGCAGTACATAAATGAGCCCTTTCAACAATTGGACGAAAAAATTGGGCGATTTTCCACCCTTTGCCTTCGACCATACGCTACCCCACAATCCGGAAATACGAACTCCAATGACCTGGACATCTCCAGGCAGTTTGGCAACGATGTGATAGGCCGATTTTTTGTTGTATATTTTTTCATACCCTTGTCCGGCAATTTGCCCGCTGGGGTAGAGAATGATGCTTTGTCCGCGTTTAAACCCTTTGAAGACCGATCGCGTTATTACTTTTAAAACCTGGGTATC
>JBBIUJ010000213.1:0-7458 GCA_037440345.1 Prolixibacter sp. | reverse complement strand
GATTAGGGGTTTACAGCACAGTCTGAAAAGATAGTCGTCTGTTGATAGAAGCATGGTTTTATAGAAATAAAAAAATCTTCGGGAAAATTTGATTTACAACATAGAAGCTTGTCGAAGGGTCGAAGGGTTCAATTATGTGTCAAAGTAATCCGGTCCCTGAGCTTGTCGAAGGGAGGATAAGGTGATGTGCTGATTGGCTGATTAGAAGATATGCTTATTTGAAAATGTGAAAATAGGCAGTTGCGCTATCCTGAATTTTCGACCACTATGTTGAGCCAAAACAAATACAGCCGCGTAGCGGCGGAATATTGGTAGCCAGGGGTGGAGTGAAGCGGAACCCCTGGAAAATGAATCGCGAAAGACCACCGTCCGTGGTAGCATATTGAAAAATGTCCTATTGATCATTTCGGACGGAAGGTAAAAATATTGATATTGAGGCATTTAAAACATTTTGCTTCGACCCTTCGACAGGCTCAGGTACAGGTGACTTTTCAAACTCATAAAACTTTTCAAACAATAATCATGCTGCTGAAATTTGACAGACCCGGATTTATCGAAGCCGGTTGCGACGAGGCGGGCAGGGGCTGCCTGGCCGGACCAGTATTTGCAGCAGCCGTTATCCTCCCCGAAAATTTTACTTCCGAAATATTAAATGATTCCAAGCAACTAACGGAAAAACTGCGATATAATTTAAGGGATTTGATTATAAAAGAGGCCTTGGTATGGGCGGTTGGCATATGTGACCAAAACGAAATCGACAAGATCAACATTTTGAATGCCTCCATCCTGGCCATGCACAGAGCCTTGGGAAAACTGACAATCCAGCCGCAGCATATTCTGGTTGATGGAAACAGGTTCAAATCCTACGGAAGCATCCCGCACACCTGCTTTGTGAAAGGGGATGGCAGGTTTATGTCGATCGCAGCCGCCTCCATCCTGGCCAAAACCTACCGGGATGATTATATGCTCCAAATTCATGCCGATTGTCCGGAATATGGCTGGAACCGGAACAAGGGTTATCCAACCGAAAAACACAGGGATGCGATATCAAGGTATGGAATTACGGAGCACCACCGGAAAACGTTCAGACTGACCAATGACCAGCTTTCACTGGATTTATAGTTATAACTGTTAAAAGATAGACTTTAACTCCATTCTCAGCAGAATTGGAATTATTACTCATCCAACATTAATTTACCCGGATTTTTTTTGAGCTTTCTTAGCTGTTCCTTTTCTATCGCGTTGATACTCTTCTTTGGAACTGGAAGATCTTCAGGTAAGGTACCTCCCACCCGCTCAATTGTTCCACGGACCTCTTTCCCAACAATAAAGTGGATTTCATTGGCAGCATCCGCTGTTTTTGCGTCATCTTTTTTCAGCTTTTCTTCAGTCTGAGAAATGCGAAACAGATTAGCGATCAATTCAGTACTGCTCATGAAATCAAGAATCCGATCCTTTTCCTTCAATCCCTTTTTCAGGTGTATATCCTCCACTCTCATTCCGCCATATAGCCCCATATAACCGGCATTCTGGAAAGTTGCATACGCTTCATTGCTGATAACCCCTGAACGATGGGCAGCTTCGGCAAGCATCTGGTTCCATTGTTTAATGTCCCCACGGATAACAAGTCGTTTGTTGTCTTCATCAAGCTGGTTAAAATAGTCGGCTACCTCTTGTCGTCGGGTCTGAATAGCGAAATAGGTTTGACCCAAAGCGATGACCTCTTTGCGAGGGTCGCCATTTTGAACAATTAGGTAACATGCATAACGGGTAAGTTTATAGTCCGTAATTTGTTTGGTAGCGGATTTGGGCATCTCGATCGTTTTGCTGGCCTCAGCAAAATGATCAGTTACCTCATAACCACTATTTTGACAGGCCAGTTTTGCCCTGTCAAGTACCTTCTCAAAATTGCGCCATTGCACATATTCAAGTACATTGGCAAGTTCGCGGGCATTCCAAAACTCATAACCATCATCGGTATGATGCTTTATTGTTTCGAACGGTACGTATTCAAGTGCTTTTAAGTTGCTCATCTGATTAGGATTTATTGGATTAGAATATTACTAGATTCGTAGGATACCAAATTTACTAAACTATAGGACTTTTTACAATACAAAGGCCGCAAAGAGTTTGTAATTCTTTGCGGCCTTTGCTTGAAACAGGAATACCTGGATCTTATAATGTAATTGGAATCCCCTTGTAAAAATCCAAAATCTTGGATCTGAAAATAAACTCGTATTTGGCGCGAAGCAGATCAGAAGAGGCCTTTAACAGATTGGTTTTGGCCAAATTGTAATCAACTGCATTGACCATTCCTACATTGAATTTCTCCTCTGAATAGCGGAATGCCTCCTGCATGGACGTTACTGCCTTTTCAGTTGATTTGAATCGGTTGAAGGAGGTAATAGCAGTGGTCTGGGCTGTTTCAATCTCCTGCCTCAGTACCTTTTTGGTGCCTTCCAGCTCTAGCTGGGTATTCAACATCTGGATTTTCGCATTATCGACGTTCAATTTCGTGTTAAACCGGTTGAAGATCGGAATGTTCATCTGCAATCCCAAGCCCTTTCGCTGGTTGTTACTGAGTTGATCACCAAAGTTGATTTTGGCCCCCTTAATATCCGTGTACTTGTTGTTGTAGTTATTGTAATAATTCGCATAAAAAGAGAGCGTCGGGTAGAATACACCTTGCGCCATCTTGAGCTGGATTTCTGTGCTTTGGTAGCGATATTCAGCCCCTCTGATCTCTGGCCTTTGCTTTACTGCAGTAAGAAAAACATCTTGTGAATTGGTCACGGACGACAGTGCGCCTAACTCAGGCAATGTGGGAATTTCTACATCGAACTTATCGGTAAAGACAATTTCAAGCATCTGGGCCAATTTCAATTTTGCAATTTGAAGCTGGTTTTTGGCGTCAACAAGGTTCAACTCTTCCCTGGCCGCCTGTGCCTCAATCTCCAGCAGTGCACCACTGGCCAAACTCCCCGCATTCACTTTTTCCTGAGATTGTTTCAGTTGTTGATTGGTAATCAGGATCTGATCTTCCGATACTTTGACAAGCTCTTTCGCGAATAGTATTTCCAGAAAGGTGGAGGCAATATTGAGCGACAGGTCATCTTTTGCTTTTGCAAGGTCTTCAAAACTAGCCTTCAGGTCAAACTCATTTTTCTTGATGGAATTGTTTATCTGCATCCCCTGGAATAGGGTAATTTGAGTCCCCAATCCAAAATCGGTCTGGGCCGAGTTGACATTCTCATAAGTATTCAGATAGGTCAGGGAGCGGCCGAAATTTAGGTTTTGAGAGACCTGTCCATTCAGATTAGGCAATTTGGAGTTCTTTTTCTCCTTGAGCAAATTCATTTGATACTGGGTATTCAAAGTGCTCTGTTTGATCTGGATATTGTTGTCGTGGGCATAGTTGATGCATTTATCCAGCGTCCACAACTCCTGCGCATGCAGTGAGGCAAAGAGCGCCAACAGCAGCAAATAGGCCAGGGTAAAAATGGTTCGTATCATGATGTCAATAATTTTATACTAAGTTACCGCTTTTGGTTGTCAATCACGAAGATCTACTTCTTTTCTTCCGGTTTTTTCTTCGGATCAATCAGATTGCCTTTGATTTTATCCTCTTTCTTAAGACCGGATACTATTTCAATATTGATACCATCAGACAATCCAGTCTTCACAAAACGCTTTTCATACTGATCTTTGGATTTTTCAATCTCAACGAAGGCAGTATCATGGGCAAATTTCAACAATCCTTCAGGAATCGTCAGGACACTGTCGCGTCGGTCCAAAACAATGTTGGCATTTGCACTGTAGCCGGAACGGATAAACTGATCTTTCTTCAACAATACGTCTGCTTTGATCTCAAACTGGATGGCGCCATTCTCAACTTTCCCTTTCGGGGCAATGTATTTGAGAACTGCATTGAACTTTTGATTGTCAATGGCGCCAATGGTGAGTTCTATGTTCATTCCCTCCTTGATTTTCCCAACTTCCGTTTCATCGACTTTCCCAAGGAAAATCATGTCGTTCATGTCGGCAACGATGGCGATGGTTGTTCCCGCATTGAAGGTGTTGGCCTGGATAACTGAGAAGCCCTCTTTTACCGGCACATCGAGTACCATTCCGTCGATGGTGGAGCGGATCAGGGTATTGGTGGTCTTGGCAGAACTCTTGGTGACCCCTTTCCGGATCAGCTCCAGGTTATTTTCAGCCGCTTCAACCTCTTCGTGCGCAGAGTTATAGGCTAGTCTCACTTTTTGGTACTCCTCTTTTGAGATTACTTTTTTCTCGAACAGGGTCGTTTGGCGTTCGTAGTCGATTTTGGCATCCTCATAGTTGAGCTGCGATCTTTTCACACGCGATTCGGCATTGTTAAGAATAACCATATCAGGGATGATATTGATCTGTGCCATCACGTCGTTTTTGTGAACCATCTGACCAGCCTCTAGGTAGACCTTTTCAATGATACCGGATACCTGCGGTTTGATTTCAATCTCTTTTCTGGGTTGTACAGTTCCAGTCGCCACAGTCTTTTTAATGATGTTGTTGATTGACCCGCTCTTTATTTCGAATTGATCAGGTTTTTTCTGCGATTTTTTGTACAAAAACACCAGTGTCCCTATAAAAAGGATGGCTATTAAACTAAGTCCGAAAATTCTCAAAAATTTTTTCATGGCAACGTTTGATTTGTATATACGATGTTTATCTTAAATTATTTTCATATGTCATTTTCATTTCCCCTTCTTCTCCGAGTCCCTCAGTCCATAAGTCTCTCAGTCCATCTTCCGTCACTCCTCCCTCAGCGCCTCTATCGGCTTGATCATCAGTGCCCTTTTAGCCGGGATGGAGCCTGCAAACAATCCGGCAAGCACCAACACGATCAGTGCGGAAACGGCCATGGTAATGTTGACTTCAGGGTGTTGAAAAAATACTTCATTCCCTGTTTTGGGCTGGTTCTCTATGACTTTATTGACCAGTTCAAGCAAAGCTACCCCAAGGGAAAGCCCAGTATACCCGGCAATTGTTGTAAGTGCAACACTCTCCAGCATAATTTGGGTAATGATGGTGCGAGGCGATGCGCCCAATGCACGCTGAACCCCAATCTCTTTGGTCCTCTCTTTCACAATGACCAGCATAATATTGCTGACGCCAATGACACCTGCCATCAATGTTCCGATTCCGACAATCCAGGTCAGAACTCCGATCGCAATGAAAAGGCCATTCATCTGCTGGAACTCTTTCTCAATATTGACACTGCTCAATGCCTGAACATCAGTTGGTGCTATGGAGTGACGCATCTTGATGATATTTTTAACCTTTTCCTCAACCACACTCACCGGGACACCCTTTTTGGAGGTTACAGCCAGAAAGTGGACCATGTTTCCCATGTTATAGGTCTGCTGCATGGTGGTAAAAGGTAGAAAGATTGACTCTTCTGCCCTGCCATTGATGTTGATCCTGGTTTCCGGACGGATCACGCCGACTACTTGATAATAGACCCCCGAAATTTTTAGATAGTCACCAAGGGGATTCTCCTTTGCATCAAACATTTGCTCGAAAACCTTCTCACCTATCACACAGACCTTACGTCTGTCGCGGATATCCATGTCATTGATCCATCTTCCCTGAAGAACAGTACAGGGATCAATCTTGATGTATTCGGGATAATCGCCTTTGACATTGTATGCGCCGGTTTTCAATCCGTGAATGGTATTGGGCCCCCCGTTCATCCTGGATCCAAAATTCTTGGGTGAGATGTATTCTACTTCAGGAACATTGGCCAAAACATAAGTAAGATCATCCGAATCCATGTTCCATTGTCTTCCCCGTTTGAAACCCTTGTATGGCTCGCTGGTTTGCTGGGACCACATAAAACAGGAGTTGGTGGCAAATTTGGCTACCCCTTCAACGATCCCATTTTTTAATCCGTTGCTGGCACCGGCCATCACAATCAGCATGAAGATGCCCCAAAATACCCCGAACGCAGTAAGAAGGCTTCTGACTTTATTCTTTGCAAGGGCATGCCAAATTTCATTCCATCTGTCTAGATCAAACATTGAAGAAGAATTGTAGTGTTCTATGTTTCATTATATTAAGCTATTAGCGGTTAGCTCCTACCTGTAAGTTTTTTGTTTCCGGTTAATAGCCAACAGCTAATTTTCATCGCGTAATGCCTCTATCGGCGTAACACTTGCCGCTCTTTTTGAAGGAAAATATCCCGCTAGGGCTCCGGATAAGATTAGGATCAAGGTAGCCGATACGGCAGTTTTAAAATCTACGGTTGGATTTTTGAAGAAAACATTGTCACCACCACCCGCTCCGGTAGCCGCCTCAAGGCCGAAGTTGATCAACTCCATCAATCCTACCCCCATCACCAATCCAATGTAACCGGCTACTGTAGTAATCAAAACTGATTCAAGCAGAACCAGGCTGATAACCGAAAACGGAGTGGCCCCAATGGCTTTTCTGATGCCAATCTCTTTGGTTCTTTCCTTAACCAAAATAAGCATGATGTTGCTCACACCCACTATACCTGCAATAAGGGTCCCAATACCGATGATCCAGACAAAAAGATTGATCGCCTGAAAGATCTTCATCGTGCGAATGTATTCAGTCAACATGTTGAAAGAACCCATGGCTCTTTTGTCCTTGGGATCAAAAGCATGCCTGTTGGCCATGTCTTGACGTACTTTTTCATTAACGGCTTCTGCCTCTTCAACCGTTTGAACCATTTTGGATGTCACGGTGAAAGTATGCACCCTGTCCCCGCCGTTGAATATCCTTTGAGCGGTTGAAAAGGGCATGTAGGCTGACCTGTTATTGTCCTGATTTCTTCTCTTTGACTCGGAAACACCGATTACACTGAACGGTACTCCGCCAATTTTTATGTACTTCCCAATAGGATCTTCCTCTTTGAAAAGCGCTTTACGGATTTCATCGCCAATGATCACAACTTTGCGAAACTCCTGCATATCCAAATCATTGATAAACCTTCCGGTTTTTATATGGATGTTCTCCATCTCTTGCAAGGAGGGATAACAGGTGCTGGTCTCAAATGAGCCATACTCTTTCCCATAGGAATACAAAATGTCATTGGGGAGGTAGTAACGGGAAGAGACCTTTTCTACCTCTTTTGATTTAGTGGTCAGAAAATCGTAATCCTGATTGTTAAATTTTACTGCCCGCCCCTCTTTGAGACCGTTGTAGGGGATGGACGTTTCACCGGTCCACATCCACATAACATTGACAGCATTCTCGGCAAACTGCTCTTTTACCCCGTTAGAAAGTCCATTTCCGGAACCTAGCAAAACCATTAGCATGAATATTCCCCATGCTACAGAAAAACCAGTAAGGAATGTCCTGAGTTTGTTTTTCCTGATGGTACTAAAAATCTCTTGCCAAATATCTACGTCAAACATGGTTTGGGATTTATTCCTGTTTAATTCTGTCGCG
>JBBIUJ010000212.1:0-7507 GCA_037440345.1 Prolixibacter sp. | reverse complement strand
CCGATGGGATTGTCGGCAACTTTCAATGGGGTGCTTCTGTATTTGGCATTGTTGTAAAGACCACCCGATCCTACCTGTGCGCCTACCTCAACCCTTGAAGTATCCCATATCTGAACCTGCGGGGATCCCCTGAGGTAGATTCCACTATCGCCCTTTTTGGTGATGCGCCAATCGACGATCATTTCGAAATCGCCGTACTGTTTTTCTGAGCAAAGATTGTCGCCGGCTCCGTTGAATACTATTGAATTATCCTTTACACTCCAGTTTTTGGCGGCTTTGGTATTGGCTTCGATTTGTTTGGAGGCCAGCTCTTTTTCTGTCATTTTAGCACGGGTAATCGGATTTCCGACCAATCCTTTCCAACCGGTAAGATCTTTCCCATTGAACATGGGAACATATCCTTTCTCATCCGGCATTGAGGCCAGATATTTCTTTACCTTCTCTTTATCGTAATCGCTCTCAGCCCCTTTCAATAAGCCGGCAGATTTGGATAAAGCAGTCCTGACGATTTCTCCGGTCAATCCTACGGTCTTACCTGAACCAGGCAATGCAATCTGAATAACGGAATTGGCTGCATCGGACTGAAGCGCCTTGTCATCAAGAAAATTGGCGGTGTAAAGAAGGGCCGAAAAGCTCTTCACATCGGCCAGTCTGTCAATAACCATCAATTTTTGTTCATCGTTCTGTGCCAAAAGCATCAACTTGCGGTATTGTAACAATTTTTGATCTTCAGGAACGGCAGGCGCTGCAACCAGGCTGATAAAACCTTTGAAGGCCCTTGCCTGATATTCCGGGTTCGTGCCACAAATTTGATAAAGTGCATTGGCTGCATCAGCGCTGTTCCATTTCAGCAAAGCATTAAAGGCAGTCTCTTTGATTGCCTTGTCGTTGGATCCAAATGCATCAACCACCTGTTTAAGAGCTTCACGGCCACCCAGTTTGGCAAAAATTTCGAGGGTACGACCTGGATCACCAATTTTGCTTAATTCAGCAATAAATCTGGCAGTCTCTTCCTTGTCTAAACCGGAAGCGGCATGAATCAATGAAAGCTGAACTGCCGTGATCTGCTCTTTTGAGGATGCTTTCTTCAAGAGATCCATCAGAACGGGAATATTTTCTTCTGTCGATAAATTCTTCAATGCGGTATAGGCTGCAGCTGAAATATCCTGGTCTTTGTTTGCTGCAAGTTCAGCCATTTTATCAAAACTTCCTTTGCCTGACTTGGAGCCAATCAGTTTAATGATCTCGACTTTTGCTGCTTTTGGGGCTCCATCAAGCGACTGTTCCAGCCTGCCAATGTGCTTTCCGTCCAACATTCGAGAAAGCGCTTTCGCGGTAGCAGCAGCATCCAATCCTTTGATCAGGTGAGATTCAAGAATAGCTGAAGAAGCAGGTACCCTGATGTTGGAGATGGCTGTAATGGCCTCCTTTCTAACCTGTTCTGATGGATCAGATAGAAATGATTCAAAAGTAGCCATCAGATCCTGGCACTCTTTGCGTCCGAGCATCTCAACAATTTCGGCCCGTTTTTCGTCGCTAACAGTTTTCGATTTAGTGATCCACTGGCGGGTCACAGCAACATCGGAAGAGGCAGCTGCAAGGTTCATCACACCGGCCCGATAGGCTTTGTCGGCATTGTCAAACTCCTTCAGCAAGAGTGGCATCGCCTCCACTCCCCAATTTTTAGCCTTGATTGCAAGAGCGGCTGCGCGGTACTGCAATTGGGATTTTTCTTTGCAATTGGTCAATAACGTTGTGACAGTTTTGTCGCAGAGTGCAAGATCTCCCTTGGCGCCCAGTCGGCCGGCATAGATAACCAGTGAGGAGACTATCCCGGTAGGTTCGTAAATGTATTTTGCTTTTGCTGCTTTGTCGGTTAAAAAGGCAAAACTCTCCTTAGAGGCAATCTGGGCTACGGCTTCCAGGATTACCCTTTGCAATTTGGCATCTGCACCGCTCATTTTTTTTAACAGAATAGGATTAGCTGCTTCGATTTTCATCTGACCCACGGCTTTGGCAAGCGCCAGGGCAGCTATTCCCTGAGAACCCTCCAGTTTTTTTAGCATGGCATCGCCTGCAGAGGGAGTCGCGATTGTCAACAATACTTTGACAGCAGCATCGCACAGTTTTTCATCGGTCAGGAACTGGCTTAATGTCGCAACCGACTGATCGGTCGCAACAAAATAGAGTTGTGTAAGGTAAAAGGATTGAATATCCTTGTCTGAACTACCTTGAACGGCTTTCAACAATCCATTCTCGACCATCCGTTTGTCGGCATCTTTGCCAAACTGGGAGACATATTTTGATAGGCTGGCTACCACAAAACGGGCTGCCACATCATCACCTGCACCAGGAGGTACAATTCTGGCTGCAAAAAGGGAAAAGCCCTCCTCTTTAAGGTCAGCCACTTCGCTCATTAACGCATTCAGTTTTGCGTCATCTTTGGTTGGTACCTGCGCGAGGGCATCTGCAACTTTGGTATTGATGGTACGGTTAATCTGACACCAGCCATTCAATGCCAGTGCACAGAAAAACACAACGATCGTTAGTATCGAAACTATCTTCTTCATATCTTTTATGTTCATTGTTTGAAATGTTTGAAATGTTTGTAATGTTTGAAGGGTTTAAAAAGTTTGAAAATTATTTGATGGGTTCATATTCAGGAACATTACAAACATCTCAAACTATTTTTAAACATTTCAAACTATTTTATATACTCCAGGGTGCACGCATGGGTTGGTTGATGAGCCGGTTGGCGGCCTCATCATCGATAAACTGCTGTGTAGCAGGATCGAAATGCAGGGTGCGTCCCAATTGAAGTGCAATGATTCCCATGTTGACAACCGTACAGGAGTGGTAACCATTCATCTCATTCAGCGCAAATTTCTTCCTGGTTTTCACCGATTCAGTAAATGTGGTAATTTGTGGTTCAGGATCCGGAAGCGATTCTATAAATGATTGAAGATTAGGAATGGTTGATTTGAATCCCCTGAATATCTTTCCATTGGGACCCTCGATGTAGGCGGCATCCTTGTCACGGTTCTCACCGTCCAAAATGATTTTGCAACCGTCTGCATAGGTATATTCTATTCTACGCCAAGAGCCTACCGCATCGTAATGTTGCTCGGGGGCATCCACTTCGACTTTGATTGGACTGGTATCGTCTTTCCCTAGAAGGTATTGAACAGGATCAAGGTAATGCTGGCCCATATCGCCCAGGCCGCCTCCGTCGTAATCCCAATAACCCCTGAACTTGGCATGAACACGCTCCGGATTGTAGGGTTTGTAAGGGGCAGGTCCCAGCCACATGTCGTAATCGAGTTCTTCGGGTACCGGCATTGGTTTGAGATTCCGCTCGCCGCTCCAGTAAAATTTCCAGTCATATCCAGTTATTCCACTGACGGTTACCTTGAGCGGCCAACCCAGGATTCCACTCTGGATCACCTTTTTCAGTGGTTTTACATCCGTACCCAATCCATAAAAAGTATCCTTGAAACGAAACCAAGTATTCAACCTGAATATTCTGTCGTATTTGTTGATTTCCTCGACCACCCTTAGACCCTCTCCAATGGTGCGTGTCATTGGTTTTTCACACCAGATGTCTTTCCCGGCGCGGGCAGCCTCAACGGCCATGATGCCATGCCAGTGAGGCGGTGTAGCGATATGCACAATATCTATATCCGGTTGCAGCAGTAACTCACGAAAATCGTGATAGGTCTTTACCGGATTAGGAATCATCTTTTGGACCTGAGCAAGGTGATTCTTATCTACATCACAAATAGCCACAACCCTGGTATCTTCATAACCGATGTGTCCGCGACCCATCCCTCCAACGCCGATAATGGCTTTGGTAAGCTGATCACTGGGTGCTGTAAACCCCGTTCCGCCGAGCACATGTCTCGGTATTACCATGATACCAGCCATGGCAAGTGATGTGTTCAGAAAGCTTCTTCTCTTCATTTTTATCGTAATTATAGTAAATCAATAATTCTCAGTTTTAGTTTGAAGGGTTAAAAAGGTTTGGAATGTTTGAAGGGTTCGCGTTCATGAAAATTTCCTTTCAACCTATCAACTTCGTTCAGAGACCACCCCACTCAGGGATCGGTAACGTTTCCAAACATTTCAAACATTCCAAACATTTTCAGTATCCTGCGGCCTGTCCGTCCTTCCTGGATTCGGAGGCTCCGAAATAGACTTTGTTTTTTTCGTCCCATTTGATGGCCTGGTATCCCCCATAAATTCCGTTGATATACTGAATTTTGTGCCCTTTGCCCAGTAGTTGCCGGATGGTTTCATAAGGAATGCCACTTTCTAAATAAACTACTCCCCCATCCGTCATTGTTTCCCCGGTAGGTTCGCTTGATCCTTCATGACAGATTCGGGGCGCATCACCAGCCTCCTGCAGATTCATTCCAAAATCGATCAGGTTGACTACCATCTGCACATGGCCTTGCGGCTGCATGGAACCGCCCATTAGTCCGAAACTGATAAACGGTTTGCCATCTTTGGTAATAAATGCCGGAATGATGGTGTGAAACGGACGTTTGTGGGGTTCATAGCGGTTCATGTGGGTCGAATCGATGATAAACATCTCTCCTCTATCCTGCAAAATAAATCCCAGTTTGCCGGGAGTCATTCCTGATCCCATCCCGCGGTAATTGCTTTGAATCAGCGAAACCATGTTCCCATCCTTATCGGCCGTTGTCATGTAGATGGTATTCCCCTGTTCAAGGTTTCCGGCGGGATAGCTTTTGGCCGATCTCGCGGCATCAAAAAGTTTTAACCGCTCTTTGGCGTAGGTTTTGGAGATTAGCTTTTCGATCGGAATTTTAGCAAAATCGGGATCCGCATAATACTTGGCACGATCCTCAAAGGCAAGCTTCTTCGTTTCAACAAAAGTGTGGATGTACTCCGCACTTCCGAATCCCATTGCTTTGATATCAAAATTCTCCAGCATATTGAGCTGCTGCAGTACCGCTGTGCCCTGCCCATTTGGCGGCAATTCCCATACATCGTATCCACGGTAATTGGTAGAGATGGGTTGGACCCACTCAGAATGATGATCGGCAAGGTCCCTGACACTCAGAAATCCACCCTGTTCCTTCATGTAATCGGCAATCTTTTGAGCCACTTCTCCTTTGTAGAAGGCATCTCTTCCCCCACTGGCAATTTTTTCAAGCGTAGCGGCCAGATATGGATTTCTGAACACTTCTCCTTTAGCAGGAGCTTTCCCGTTTGGCATGTATATCTCTTTGAAACCGGGGTATTTCTGCAGGTTTCTTGAATTGGAATTCCAATAATAGGCAATGACTTCAGATACGGGAAATCCCTCCCTGGCATAATTTATGGCAGGCTTAAGGAGGTCTGAGAAAGGAAGTTTCCCGAATTTTTTGTGAAGTTCGGACCATCCATCCACACATCCGGGTACGGAAACTGACAACGGACCGAAGGAGGGAATTCGGGTAATACCCTGTTTTATGAAATATTCGTAAGTCAGGTCATACGGGGACCGACCACTCGCATTCAGACCATAAAGTTTCTGCGTTTTTGCATCCCACACAATAGCAAACAGATCACCCCCGATACCATTGCTGACAGGTTCAACCAAGCCAAGCATGGCATTGGCTGCAATGGCTGCATCAACTGCGTTACCACCTGCCTTAAGAATATCAAGCGCTACCTGGGTTGCCAAAGGCTGACTCGTACAAGCCATCCCATGCTGGGCAATTATTTCAGAACGTGTGGCAAAAGTATGTCCAGTTATCCGATCCTGGGCATTTAGGGTGATTGACACCAAAACGACGAAAAGTAACAAAAAAGTAGTCTTCATGGTAATTTTTGATAGCTCCCGACCCTAAGCCTGTGACCGGAATAGCTGGTAAATATAGTTATCTTCTGGCAATATAGGAAGCTGGCAGAATCGAATTTATAGCATTTTACGCACTAAGTACCTTGAATTTTCCATTTCAAAAAAAGATTTCAGATTCTTAAACCGGCAATTTTCGCGTGAATTTTACTGGTTAACCAGCATTTTTCACGCTATTTATGCTGGTTGACCAGCATTTTTTATGCGAATTTTGTTGGTTAACCAACATATTTCACGTTATTTTTGCTGGTTTAAAAATAATCATTTGTATATTTGTCTTGAAATTTATGGCATGAACATTCAACGACACATCGAAACTGTCTGCCTCGATCAACTAAAATCGAGCAGGAAAGTCTTGTTGGTTTATGGTCCTCGTCAGGTTGGCAAGACAACCCTTGTCAAACAACTGGGAAAACTCTCCGGATGGAAGGTAAAGTACCTTTCTGCTGATTTGCTCGATATTGAATTGCTCCTCATGCAACGCGACATTCAAACAATCTCGGAACTGACGGAAGGATACCAACTGCTGATTATTGATGAAGCTCAACGCGTACAGGAAATCGGACTGGCGCTAAAAGTTCTTTATGATGAATTGCCCCATTTGAAGGTGATCGCTACCGGATCTTCCTCCTTTGCAATGGCCAACCAGGCTGCAGAGCCGCTGACCGGTCGAAAAACGGTTTTCCATCTGCTTCCATTCTCGCTGAGTGAAATCATGGCAGGAAGGAACAAATTTGAATTGGATCAGCAATTGGAAGAGTTGCTGCGCTTTGGAATGTACCCGGAAATTTTCCTGGCCAGTGCCAGCCAAAAGGGCAGCCTCCTCGGTGAAATCTGTGATTCCTATCTCTATATGGATGTTCTTCAGCTAACCAATGTGAAATATACGGCAAAGATCAAGGATTTGCTGCGTTTGCTGGCATTTCAGGTTGGACAATTGGTTTCCGTCAATGAGTTGTCGCAAACCCTTTCGATGAACCGTGAAACCGTTGAACGATACATTGACCTGCTCGAAAAGGCGTTTGTGATCTTCCGCTTGCCCTCTTACAACAGGAACCTGCGCAAGGAGGTAGCAAAAATGGACAAAATCTATTTCTACGATACAGGCATCCGTAATTATCTGATTGACAATCTAAAACCGCTTCGCTTGCGCAACGACGCCGGTAGTTTGTGGGAAAATTTTGTGATTGCAGAACGCCGCAAACAGCTTCTTTACAGCAGAAAGATGGTTCATTCCTATTTTTGGCGTACCTATACCGGGGCCGAAATTGATTACGTTGAAGAGGGGGAAGACGGTCTAATGGGATTTGAAATAAAAATGACAAAAGACAAAGTAAAACCACCCAAATTGTGGCAGGAAGAATACAATGGTGGATTTCAGCTGATCAACCGGAAAAACTACCTTGATTTACTGTTGGAAGGAATGCTTTAATCAAATTTATCCCTACTTTTAAAGCCGACTAATCATCTCTGTTCACCACATGCTAACTGGCAATTTTCGGCAACTTTACGATCGTCTGATACTATTTGTTGACAAAAACCGTATCTATCACGATCCATTGTATACCCTTGCTTTTGGGACAGATGCAAGCTTTTACAGGCTTATCCCCAAAATGGTGATCAAGGCAAAAAATGAGGCGG
>JBBIUJ010000211.1:0-7523 GCA_037440345.1 Prolixibacter sp. | reverse complement strand
CGGTGGACTTGAAGATAGGAGGATAAGAGATAAGACATGAGACATAAGAGTAAAACGCTACTATCAAGATTGCGGCGTACTTTATCCTTTTAACTTTATCCTTTATCCTTTTTATCGAAAGAAGTACAACTCAATAAATTTCAACAAATAAAGCTAGAATGAAGATTGTTATCGACGACAAAATTCCCTACATTCAGGGTGCCCTGGAGCCTTTTGCCGAGGTGGTTTACCTGCCGGGATCCAAAACCACGGCAGAGGTGGTAAAAGATGCGGATGCCATCATCACCCGCACGCGGACCATTTGCAACGAGGCGTTGTTGTCGGGATCTTCGGTAAAGATTATCGCATCGGCGACCATTGGATTTGACCATATCGATACGGTTTATTGCGATAAGGCAGGGATCAAATGGACCAATGCCCCCGGCTGCAATGCCAAATCAGTGGAGCAATACATCGCCTCGGCTATCATGGTAATGGCAGGAAAAAAAGGGTGGACACTTGCAGGCAAAACAATTGGTGTGGTTGGCGTGGGTAATGTAGGCTCGAAAGTTGCCACAATTGCCGAAATACTGGGAATGCGAGTTTTGTTGAACGATCCGCCCCGTGCCAGGGTCGAAGGAGACAAAGGATTTGTAACCCTCGACAAAATTCTGGAAGAATCAGATGTCATTACTCTGCATGTGCCGCTGAACCAGGAAGGGATGGATGCCACCTGGCATTTGGCAGATGCTCAGTTGTTTGCTCGCATGTCGCGCAAACCGGTCTTTATCAACAGTTGTCGGGGTGAGGTAGTCGAAACCGCGGCCTTGAAACAGGCCATTCGTAGTGGTCAGGTTTCGGGCGTCATTGTAGACTGTTGGGAAAATGAACCGAATATTGATTTGGAACTTTTATCGCTGGTAGATCTGGCAACGCCGCATATCGCCGGTTACTCCAGAGACGGGAAAGCCAAGGGCACAGAAATGAGCGTTCAGGCGGTCAGCCGTTTTCTTGGATTGGCTTCAAAAAACTGGAAAGCATCCAACGTGGAGAGACCCCAGGTTTCAGAAATCCTGATTGACGGCACCAACAAGACGATCCAACAAATTCTTGCCGAAGCCATTCTGGCGACTTACGACATCCGGGATGATGATGCCAGGTTAAGGGCCAGCGCCGGAACCTTTGAAAAACAAAGGGGCGATTATCCGGTGCGAAGAGAGTTTCCGGCATTTACCGTAGCCGGGAAATTTAGTAGTCCAAAGGTGATTGACAAACTAAAGAGAATTGGATTTAAGATATAATGTAAAGGTATTCAGGTAATTAATTACAAATTACAAATTAAAAATTACAAATGAAACGAACAAGGACATTAACTCGCAAAAATGGATGAAAAATCCTTTTGTGAGTTCCATGAGAACGTTTAAATTATCAATATATTAACTAATTAATTTTCGAATGAAAAAGGCAGATATCGGGCTGATTGGATTGGCCGTGATGGGAGAGAACCTCGTTTTGAACATGGAAAGCAAAGGCTTTACCGTGGCAGTTTTCAACAGGTCGGTCGACAAAGTTGACAAATTTATGGCAGGCCGTGGAGCCGGTAAGAAGTTCATCGGATGTCACAGCATCGCTGAGCTATGCGCAAATCTTGAGCGTCCCCGCAAGGTGATGATGCTGGTAAAAGCAGGTTCACCGGTGGATGATTTTATTGAGCAGATCATTCCCTACCTTGAACCGGGGGATATCATCATCGATGGTGGAAATTCACATTTCCCCGACACCATTCGACGGACACAGTATGTCGAAAGCAAAGGTTTGCTATTTATTGGGACCGGAGTCTCAGGCGGCGAAGAGGGGGCGCTTTTGGGTCCTTCGATGATGCCGGGTGGATCTCCTGCAGCATGGCCGGCAGTTAAAACGATTTTCCAGGCGGTGGCTGCCAAAGTCGATGGCGAACCTTGCTGCGATTGGGTTGGCGAAAATGGGGCAGGCCATTTCGTGAAGATGGTTCACAATGGCATCGAGTATGGCGACATGCAAATTATTTGCGAAGCTTATCAGATCATGAAAGAGTTGCTGGGAATGACCGCAGATGAAATGCACAATACATTTGCCGAATGGAACAAAGGTGACCTCGACAGCTACCTGGTAGAGATCACCCGTGATATCCTTGGTTTCAAAGATGAAAATGGTGAGCCGCTGGTCGAAAAAATCCTGGATACAGCAGGTCAGAAAGGCACCGGCAAATGGACCGGTGTGGCCGCCCTCGATTTAGGAATACCACTTACGCTGATTGGCGAGTCGGTATTTGCCCGCTGCCTCTCTGCACAAAAGGATATCAGGGTGAAGGCATCCAAGGTTTTAAGCGGTCCGGAGAAGAAATTTACGGGCGATCGTGCACAATTTCTAAGCGACCTGAAAGATGCCTTGTTTGGCGCAAAAATTATCTCTTATGCCCAGGGTTACGACCTGATGGGCGAAGCTGCCAAAGAGTTCAAATGGAACCTGAACAATGGCGGTATAGCGCTAATGTGGCGTGGTGGCTGTATCATCCGTTCCGTATTCTTAGGCAAAATCAAAGAGGCATTTGACAAGAACCCGGGCTTGGAACATTTGTTGCTCGATGAATATTTCAAAGCAACGATCGAAAAAGCACAGGCTGGTTGGAGACGAGTGATGGCCAGCGCATTTACCAATGGCATTCCGGTGCCATGCCTTGCCACTGCGCTGACCTATTTCGACGGTTTCCGCAGCGAAAGGCTTCCGGCCAATTTGTTGCAGGCACAACGCGACTATTTTGGCGCTCATACCTACGAAAGACTGGACAAACCACGCGGTCAGTTTTTCCACACCAACTGGACCGGCAGGGGAGGGGATACCGCATCTTCAACCTACACCGTGTAGAGCCATTCGGCCGAACGGCTCCTCCAATCATTGCTAACGCTCTGTACAGCCGCCCGGCCGGGCGGCTTACTTGAAGCAACGCTACAATCTGAATACAAAGCTGTCCCCCGGGGCGGCTTTGTATTTTTGCATTCAATAAGGGAATTTAAAGATATGTATTAAATGTTCTGAGAATTATTCAGAATGAAAATCCTTATTAAAATTTATTACCTTCGTATTATTAAATTTCAGCAATGCAATGGGTATAATATCAATGTTTTACGGGATTATCATATCCATGTACTATTTGGATAATCGACAGCACAAAATACCTCATATCCATGTTAGATATCAGGACGAAGAAGCTGTTATTTCAATTCCCGAAGGACAACTTTTGGAAGGAAATTTAAAGATAAATAAAATGAAACTCGTTCAGGCGTGGATTGAAATTCATTGGGAAGAACTATTGGCTGATTGGGAATTGGCAATCAGTGGTGAAACGATTTTTAAAATTGATCCTTTAAAATAGCTATTGTATGAATCCCAGGGTTGAAAATGTAGAAGCAGATCGGGATTACACATTGTTGGTCACGTTTAAAAATGGCGAAAAGAAACGGTTTGATGTGAAGCCATATTTAGAAACGGGAATTTTTAGTGAATTAAAAGAGCCGGAAATATTCTATTCCGTAAAACCTTTTATGGGAAGTATTGAATGGTCTAATGGTGCAGATCTTTGTCCGGATACCCTTTATTTGGATGGAGAGGAATGCTAAAAACAACATACAAATGGGTTTATAAAGTGTTAATTGTCTCTCCATCACGTTTTAACCTATTATTTTGCTAATTTTACGGATAAGCCGACTAACCTAGTATTAATCCAGAAGCCTAATGCAGGCTATATATGATCTGTTGGATCTATAAACAAGTTGCGTTGCATTTCAAAAAAAACTTACAACTCATTCCACTGAATAGTAAAAAAAAGTGATATGATTTAAATTATTTTACAATAATAAGATGTAATCCAAAGCAATAATTGGAACTCTATGTTATATTTGTGAAATAATTACAAATTATAATTCGAAATAAAATTATGATACTCTCGTTAAAAATTGAAAACTTTCGTTCAATAAAGGAAGCCTTGACAGTTAATCTCACTACAGAAAAAAGATTGAAAGAGCCTGATTTATCTGAAAATTCATTTGTTGAAAATAATTCAGAATTGCTCAAGTCTCTTTTGATATATGGACGAAACGCTTCAGGGAAGAGCAATATTTTATTAGCTCTTAAAGCATTGCAATTTCTTGTGGAAAGTTCAGATGGCTTTAAACATGATATGGCTATTCCGCCATACGAACCATTCAAATTTGATACTGCCTATTCTAAATCACCTGTGTATTTTGAAATAGATTTTATAAGTGTTGAAACAAAAACAAAGTTTAAGTATATCGTTTCATTTGATAAAAAAAATATTGTCTTTGAAGGTTTGTATATATATCCAGAAGGTATTAAGTCAAAGTTGTTCGAGCGTAAGATGTCTTCTATAAGCTATGGAGATTATTATAAAGGAACGAAAAAGATAATAGAAGATGATTTATTACCCAATCAGTTATTTTTGTCAAAATCTTCGACAAGCAAAGTAAAGTATTTGGATGATTGTTATTTATATTTTAAGAAATACATGTATATCTCAACAATTCATGATACTGATTACGATACTACGATAATTAGGGCATTTTCTGAGATTTTAACTAAGAATGATAAATTAAAAAACAATTTACTTGAATTATTGAAGGCCTCAGATACAAGTATAAATGACTTTAAAATTAAGGAAAGGAATAAAGAAATGAAGTTTTCTGGTAATATTCCAGAAGACCTTAAAAATCAATTAATCGATAAATTCAAGTACGAAGTATTTACCAATCATACTCTATTTGAAAATGGGGTCGAAATAGGACAAGAAACATTAGATATAGAAGATGAATCGTTTGGAACAAAGAAGTTATTCGCTATAGGAGCTTTAATTTTGGATACTCTTGATGACGGGGGTGTGATTATTATTGATGAACTAGATAAAGGGTTTCATCCATTGATAAGCAAGCTGCTAATTAGACTTTTCAATAATAAGAATAATAATCCCAATAATGCGCAGCTAATTTTTGCAACTCATGATAGTAGTTTGCTAGATTTAGACTCATTGAGAAGAGACCAAATTAGTTTTGTAGATAAAGAATATGAAGGACATAGTATATACTATAAACTAAGCGACATAAAAGGTATTAGAAAAGATATTCCTCTTGATAAATGGTATCTAAGCGGAAGATTTAAAGCTATTCCAGTTACCAATGAAGTAAACTTAAAGTTTTAGTATATGCTTAATTTCAGTAAAAGATTGCTTATTGTTAGTGAGGACGGCAAATCTTCTAAGTTATATTTTGAGGCTTTCAAAAGGGATGAAAAGTTAAAACGTGATTTAGCATCAGTCAGTGTAGAAGTAGTTCACCCAAAAGACCACAGTCCAGTTGGATTAGTCAGGGAAGCAAAATTTAAAGCCCAAAGAGCTAAAAGAGAAAGAAATCCATATAATGAAATCTGGATAGTACTTGATAGAGACCATCATGCAAATATTGATCAGGCATTTGATATGGCTTATACCAATAAATTCAGGATAGCTTTATCTGTTATTTGCTTCGAATATTGGATACTTCTTCATTTTGAAAGAACCACCCATGTCTTTAGTAAATGTGACGAAATAATAAGTCGCATTCGCAGAAATCATTTACCCGAATATCTTAAAAAAGTAAATGCTTACGACGATCTAAAAGATAAAGTAAATTATGCTATAGAAAACGGTGAGTGGATTGTAAAACAAAATACAGCAGATATTGAAAGAGGGCAAAAATTATATGAATTATCCGCATATACTGATGTTCATGTGTTAGTAGAAAGATTGCTTAAACCGAAAGAGTTTATTCTGAATAGTTAATATTAGGTTCAGAAAAAATCGCATTACAAAGTATCCGTCCATAAACCTCCCTAACCCAACCGCTTCGACGGTTTTTTTTACCCAAAATAAATTCATTTGGGAAGATGCAGATTTCTAAAATTATTATCTTTGAATCTGTCATACAACATACCAAATTAATTTCACTCCCAATGAATTTGAGATACTTGCTGGCTGTTCTATTTCTTTCATGCGGTCAATTCGTTAGTGCGCAGGAGGATACGCTTCATGTTGGCATTCATCAATTGGAAAGCGGGCGGTTCAGAAGCAGGGGCGATTCAATGTTATTGCAACAACAACCTTTCCTGAACCGACCCTCACCCCTAATAACATACAAGAAACTGGAACTTTCCCGGAAGGTGTTTGGCTGGCATCCCTATTGGGCTTCCGCCTCCGCCTATCTCTCCTACGATTACAACATTTTAACCCATCTCTCTTACTTCAGTTATGAAACTGATACTGTGACAGGTGGTTACAAGACCATCAATGGGTGGGACCAAACACCCATCATCGATTATGCGCACCAGCGCGGGGTGAAGGTACTGCTGACCGTAACCAACTTCGGAACCGCGGCCAACCATGCACTTTTGAGGGATACCTTGAGGCAGATCAAGATGATCCAAACAATCACATCGCATCTGAAATTAAGAAACGGGGATGGGGTTAATTTTGATTTGGAATTGGTGAGCCTGGCACACCGTGCAGACCTGGTCGCTTTCATTCGTAGGGCCGCGAAAGCTATCAGGGCAGAGATTCCCGGCGCTGAGATTTCGATGGCTACCCCTGCTGTCGACTGGAACGGTTCATGGGACCTTCCCTCCTTGGCCGCTATTTGCGACTATCTGATCGTCATGGGCTATGATTATTATTGGAGTGGCTCCACAACGGCCGGACCGGTCTCACCGATGGCGGGAGAGAATTACAATGTCACCAAAACAGTGGATACTTATCTTGCGTCAGGAGTGCCGCCGCAAAAACTGATGCTGGGAATTCCCTGGTTTGGGTACAACTGGCCGGTTGCCAGCAACGACCGCAAAGCAACTGCAACAGGCAAGGCCACATCCCTGACCTCGGTTGCAGCAGATGCCCTCGCCATGACCTACGGAAAAACTTTCGATCAGACTACCAAAGTCCCATGGATTAGTTACAAGGATGGTTCAAATCTTTATCGCCAAATATGGTACGATGATGGATCAAGTTATCCAATCAAGTTTGATTTGGTGAACAACCGCAATCTCGCCGGAATCGGAATCTGGGCCCTGAGTTACGAGAATGGAAAACCGGATCTCTGGCAAGGCATTCAATCTGCCTTCTCCGCAACCGCCATCAATGATCCAATAGTCAATCAAAAGAGCGGCAATGATTTGATGCTGTTTCCAAATCCTGTAAATGGAATGGCTACCCTTCGGTTTAACCTTGCAAAGAGACAAAATGTGGATTTAAGTGTGGTGGATTTGTCTGGTAAATTGATTGTTACAATCTTAAAAAAGGAATTGCCGGCAGATAATTACTCGATCTTATTTGATTGTTCCAGCCTCAAAAATCAAGTGTATGTATTGGTTTTCAAATCGGCCAAAGGAAACCTGACCTGCAAGTTTGTCGTAAAAAACAATTAAAAACCGTACCTTTGCGGCAAAATTCAACAATTTATCATCGCTCG
>JBBIUJ010000210.1:0-7543 GCA_037440345.1 Prolixibacter sp. | reverse complement strand
GCCTTTGCCAACATCTACCGCAACTTCTCGCTCGTTCTGAGGGCTAAAATGAACAATGAGACACCCAAACCCGAGTGGCTCGATTTCCCTGGAATTGAAGATGGAATCCGCGGCATGATGTTCATTGATGCCGTGGTCAAAGCGGGTTACGATGATGCTACGAAATGGGTTAAATTTTAAGTGACTAGAGTGAACTAAAGTGACTAGAGTGCCTGGAGTACTTACGCCACTGACATGAATGACTTAAGTCCATAACTTTAGTCACTCTAGTCACTTTAGTTCACTTTAGTCACTTCTATTGAAAACAAACAATCTTAAAAATAGATCAAAAATGAAACGTCCGGTTACACTTTTCACCGGCCAATGGGCCGATCTTACATTGGAGGAGGTATGCAAAAAAGCCACTGCTTTTGGGTATGATGGCCTTGAACTTGCTTGTTGGGGCGACCACATCGAAGTAGAAAAAGCCGACCAGGCCTATTGTGATGCCAAACTGGCGCTGCTCAAAAAGTACAACCTGAAACTCTTCTCCATCTCGACCCACCTGGTTGGACAAGCAGTATGCGACAATGCAGATATCCGGCACAGGGGAATGCTGTCGGACGAAGTCTGGGGCAACGGTGACCCTGAAGGAATCCGGCAAAGGGCAGCCGCGCTGGTCATCGAAACCGGTGCAGTTGCCAAACGACTCGGTCTTAAAGTCGTCAATGGCTTTACCGGAAGTTCCATCTGGCACCTCAACTACTCTTTCCCTGCTGTATCACAGGAGATGATTCAGGCTGGTTACGATGATTTTGCGAAACGCTGGATCCCAATTTTGGATGCCTTCCACAAGATGGGTGTAAAATATGCTTTGGAAGTTCACCCTACCGAGATCGCTTTCGACATCGAGACAGCCCGCAAGGCACTGGCTGCTGTCAAAAACCATCCTGCATTCGGGTTCAATTTTGATCCAAGCCATTTTGGATACCAGGGAGTTGACTACACGAAATTCATCTATGTTTTCGCAGAACGGATTTTTCATGTTCACATGAAAGATGTTTCATGGAATGACCATCCGGGTACTTCAGGCGTCTTTGGCGGTCATCTTGATTTTGGCGACAGCCGCAGGTACTGGAATTTCAGGAGTGTCGGCCGGGGTAAGATCAACTTTGAAAATATAATCCGTGCCCTCAACGACATCAAATACAATGGACCGCTTTCAGTCGAATGGGAAGATAGCGGCATGGACCGTGAAATGGGCGCCGCCGAATCGTGCGCTTTCGTCAAAAGAATCGATTTCTCACCTAGTTCGCTGGCCTTCGATGCCGCTTTTTCCAAAGAATAAAACTATTCTATGCAGTAGGCCACAATGCTTTACCAGACTTAACCTGTAATTGGGAAGAATGTCGATAAAAACATACAACCCTGATCATCTATTTGATTGATCATTTAAAATGCAATAGGCTCACGATCCAGAAAAAACATCCGGTAAGTGAGTCTATTTATTAATTTGGGATTCATCGTTTAAATTGGCTGATTAATCCCATAAATGTATATTTTTGCATAAGATTTTAAAAAACCAAACTATTACAAATTAGCGGTTTAAGATTTCATGGAAATATGTATAACTTTCTTGTCTAAAGAATAATATCAATAAAACAACCTTTTAATATCTTTTGAATGAAACTCGACAAAATCTTTAGTTTCCTGGTACCGAAAGACACCAAATTCTTCCCCTTGTTCAATGATGCTGCCGACAACCTTGTGCTGGCCTCAGAGTTATTAATCAAACTTGTGAGGGAAAGGGATATTACCCAACGACTTGAGTACACGAAACAGATCAAAGATGTCGAGCACATTGGTGACAATATTACCAGAAATTTGCTAAATGAACTCAACGGCACTTTTATCACACCCTTTGAAAGGGAGGACATACACGAGCTAATCAATAACATGGATGACGTCGTTGATTACATACATGCCGCTTCCAAAAGGATTCACTTTTATCAATTAAACACCGTTCCGGATGAATTCGTTTGGATTGCAGACCGAATTCATTCTGCCAACAAAGAGATACAAATGGTTTTGCGAAGCGTCAGGTCGGTCAATGACTTTAAGAAATATGTCAGTTGCTGTGAAAGAATAAGTGAGTATGAGAGCCAGGTAGATGATATTTACCAGGAATATCTTTCTAAACTCTTCGAACAAGAGGTTAATGCAATAGATTTGATCAAAAAGAGGGATATACTAACCACCCTCGAAAAAGCAATTGACAAATGCGATGATGTAGGCAATACATTCTCTTCCCTGATTGTCAAAATGGGATAAGTTTTCAAAAAAATTACATCTGTTAGAATTAACTGTATAAACGTCAGATAATGAGCTTTACTCTACTGATTATCATCATCGTCCTCGCCTTTCTGTTTGATTTCATCAATGGATTTCACGATGCAGCCAATTCCATTGCAACCATTGTGTCGACAAAAGTATTGTCTCCAATCCAGGCCGTGTTATGGGCAGCATTTTTTAATTTTCTGGCATATGCCATTTTCGAACTAAAGATTGCAGATTCTATTGCAAAAGTAGTTGATACCAGCGCTATCAATTTGCAGGTGATATTGGCAGGTATTATTGCTGCAATTATGTGGAATCTTTTGACCTGGTACCTGGGTATTCCATCAAGTTCGTCCCATACGCTGGTTGGTGGTTTTGCGGGCGCCGCAATTGCCCACGCAGGTTGGGCCGTTGTAAAATCAAGTGTGATCTTAAAAATTGCCGCCTTCATTTTTCTGGCTCCCATTCTGGGAATGGTGATCTCCTATTTTATATCCATTGTCATGCTAAATCTATTAAAAAAGGGCAACCCGCATGTGCTGGATAAGTATTTCAGAAAATTTCAGCTGTTATCTTCAGCCTTATTTAGTTTGGGCCATGGAGGAAACGATGCGCAAAAAGTGATGGGTATCATTGCCGCTACTTTGATCGTCTACTTTAAGGGAGTAGATCCTGCATCCATTCCAGATTGGGCACACATTACCATGGTTGGTGGAAAAATACATTCAATTCCCGCCTGGGTTGTGATCGGATGTTATTTGGCCATCAGTTTAGGTACCATTTCGGGAGGCTGGAAAATTGTTAAAACAATGGGTACCAAGATTACCAAACTTACCTCCTTCGAAGGTGTTACAGCTGAAACAGCGGGTGCCATTCTGCTTTTCGGCACCGATGCGTTCGGCATCCCTGTCAGTACGACACATACCATCACCGGCGCAATCATGGGTACAGGATTAACCAAAAGGGTTACAGCTGTTAAGTGGGGCGTAACCATCAATTTGTTGTATGCCTGGATCCTAACAATTCCGGTTTCGATGGGTATTGCAGCAATTGTCTACTACTTGTTCAAGATTCTAGGGGTGTGATAATCCAACATGCGAATTCTCAGATCTTATACACCAAGTAATCTGTCTCTGGTTTCCTCGCTGGTCACAACGCTTTTTACGGCATTGATGATCACTATCAACTATTATTACGGATATCCTTACTTGCTTGTGATTCTGATACCGGTCATCTTTCTGTTATCTTTTCTGACCACCAGTTACATCCTGAATTATCTGATTAACGATAAGATTACGCCTATTTACAAGACCATTAGCGGAGTCCCCGGAAAGGACAAGAAGAAAAAAAAGGAGCGGAGCAAAGACATACTCAGCGAAGTTGAACACGACGTAAAGATCTGGGCGGACGATAAGATGGCCGAAATTGAACGACTCCGCGACCTCGAAAAATACCGCAAGGACTTTGTAGGAAATGTCTCCCATGAACTTAAAACCCCCATTTTCAATATCCAAGGCTACATTTTAACACTTTTGGATGGTGGATTGGAGGATCCTGAAATTAACCGGCTCTATCTCGAACGAACCGAAAAGAGCATTGACAGGATGATCAACGTTGTAGAAGATCTTGAATCAATAACAAAACTTGAGTCGGGCGAACTCAAATTGAATCCTGAAATTTTTGATATCAGCAAATTGGTCGAAGAGGTTTTTGAACTGGAGCTTAGGGAGGCTACCGAAAGGGGCATTGCCATGAACCTAAACCTCTCTTCCGGCAAGCCATTTCTGGTCAAGGCAGACAAGAAACGGATCTTCGAAGCCATGCGCAACCTGATCGGAAATGCCATCAAATATGGAAGAAGGGACGGAAACGTTACTGTGGGCTTTTACGATATGAACAACCTGTTGCTCATTGAGGTAATTGACGATGGAATCGGCATCGACAAGAAAGATCTGCCGCGTATTTTCGAACGGTTCTACAGGGTCGACAAGAGTCGCTCCAGGATGCAGGGCGGAACAGGATTGGGACTCTCCATTGTCAAACACATCATTGAAGCACACAAACAAAAGATTCATGTGAAAAGCGTTCCTGACGGTGGAACTACCTTCACTTTTGCACTGGAAAAAGGGAAGTCCGCAAAATAAAATTTTATGGAACAGTTACTTAATCGGTAAAATGTTCTAAATTTATCCTTCAGAATCCAATAATGTACAGTTAAGATCATTTCTCCGGGTGTCCTTTGTGGATCCCTTCGTAACCGTTGTGGCTAAGTTTTAAAATTCACCACTAAGGAGGCGAAGTGCAACACAAAGGAATCACAAAGGATTTTGTAGAATAGACAAATACGATTCATTATCAATAATTTAGCTCATGACTGAAAAGGAAAACATCCCACGTATACTTCTTGTAGATGATGAAGAAGACATTCTTGAATTTGTAAGCTACAACCTCGAACGGGAGGGTTTTAAAGTGTTTACCGGTAGGAACGGTAAAGAGGCCATCCAGATGGTGACAAAAGTGAAGCCTGATCTCGTGATTCTGGATGTGATGATGCCCGAAATGGATGGGATTGCAGCCTGTGAAGAGATTCGCAAACTTCCAGGGTTCAGGGATGTTGTGATCGCTTTCCTGACTGCCCGTGGAGAAGATTATTCGCAGATTGCCGGATTTGATGCCGGGGCAGACGACTACATAACCAAACCAATTCGCCCCAAAGTTTTGATCAGCCGTGTGAAGGCGCTGCTGAAAAGGAGCGGTGGAGCGACTGCCGAAATTGTTGAGCAAGATAAAGTCCTGCATATTGGTAACCTGATCATCGACAAGGAAAAATTTACACTTCAGATCGACGACAGGGAGATGATGCTACCGAGGAAGGAGTTTGAACTACTCTCATTGTTGGTTTCCAAACCTGACAAAGTCTTTCTGCGCGACGAAATATACAAATCTGTTTGGGGCGACAATGTCATCGTTGGCGACAGGACCATCGACGTGCACATCAGAAAACTCAGAGAAAAGATTGGGAACGACCACATCCGCACCCTCAAGGGAATAGGATACAAGTTTGTAGTTTGATGGTTTAAAACTCTTTACGCATCCGGGCTACCGGGATATCCAGTTGTTCGCGGTATTTGGCAACAGTACGACGGGCAATGTTGTAACCCTTGTCCTTTAAAATAGAGGCTAGTTCATCGTCGGTAACTGGCTTTTGTTTGTTCTCATTGCCGATACACTCTTTCAGGATCGATTTTATCTCGCGTGTGGAGACCTCTTCCCCATCATCTTTCTGCATCGATTCAGAGAAGAAATATTTTAGTGAATAGATGCCGAAATGCGTTTGGATGTATTTGCTGTTCGAAACCCGCGAAATGGTCGAGATATCCAGTCCGGTCAGATCGGCAATGTCCTTCAGGATCATAGGCTTCAATTTGGTCTCATCACCTTCCACAAAAAACTCCCGCTGAAACTGAAGCATCGCGTTCATCACCATCATCAGAGTCTCCTGACGTTGCCTGATCGCATCGATGAACCATTTGGCCGAATCAATCTTCTGCTTGACAAAAAGAAGAGCATCCTTCTGATCATTGGTCATACCCCTGCCATTGTCTCGAAAACTTTTCAGCATGTTTGAATAATAGTTGCTGATCGTTAACTCAGGGGCGTTTCGTTGGTTCAGGCTAAGAATCATTTCGTCATCCACTATCTCCAGAATGAAATCAGGGATAATTGTCTGGTTGCCTTTGTTGAGATTGTTACTGAAAGAGCTGCCCGGCTTAGGATTTAGTTTGAGGATTTCATCTATTGCTTCACGAAGGTCATCCTCATCAATGTTAAATTTACGCTGGATCTTGTCGTAATGCTTTTTTGTAAACTCTTCAAAAGTATCTTCCAGAATCCTGTATGCCATTCTGATCTCCTCCCGTTGCATCCCTTTCCTTGAAAGCTGTATCATCAAACATTCCCTCAAATCCCGGGATCCTACACCAGCAGGATCCAGTTCATGAATGATTTGAAGGATGGCTGAAAGTTTCTTCTCGTCAGTTAAAATATTCCGTGAAAAGGCAACATCATCTACAATGGCCTCCAGGTCGCGGCGTAAATATCCGTCTTCGTCAATGTTTCCTATGATCTGTTCTGCAAGAATGGAATCTTCTTCGTTCAGCATCACCATGGCCACCTGCTCCTGAAGGTATTCATGAAAAGAGTTGGACTCGGAATAGGGAATCTCAGTAATCTTTTCGTCTTTGGAATAGTTGTTGGTTTCGTACCGGTAGGAGGGCTCATCTTCGTCGTTAATGTAGTCATCAACAGAGAATTCTTCGTTGTCGGCATCCTCTTTTGTCTTCAGGTCATTGGGATTATCATCTTCGGGAGCGCTAAACTCATTCTCCTCCAATTCGAGCACCGGGTTCTCTTCCAGCTCTTTTTTGATGCGTTGCTCCAACTGAAGCATAGGCAACTCCAACAGCTTGATTACCTGAATCTGCTGTGGTGAAAGCTTTTGAAGCAGCCTTTGCTGAAGAGAGAGATTTTGCATTTTCCCAAATTAAAACTCACAGTTTTTAGGGGTTCGGGCAAATGGAATGACATCACGGATGTTTCCCATCCCCGTTACAAATAACATCAGTCGTTCGAAACCAAGTCCGAAGCCCGCATGCGGACAGCCGCCAAAACGCCTGGTATCGAGGTACCAATCCATATCCTCTTTGGGAATGTTCATTTCATCCATTCTCTGTTCGAGCACCTCGAGCCGCTCCTCACGTTGCGATCCGCCAATGATCTCACCGATCTGCGGGAAAAGTACATCCATGGCCGCAACTGTCTGGCCATTGTCGTCGAGTCGCATATAAAAAGCCTTGATCTCTTTCGGGTAGTTCGTAAGAATGACCGGCTTTTTAAACTCTTTTTCCACCAGGTAACGCTCGTGTTCGCTTTGAAGATCTGTGCCATATCCACCAACAGGATATTGGAATTGACCCTTTTTGTTTGGTTTCGAGTTCCGCAATATTTCAATCGCCTCGGTATAAGTGAGCCTGATGAAATCATTGTCGGCCACAAACCGCAGCTTCTCGATCAGCTCCATCGAACGCTGGTCGGCCGGTTTGACCTTCTCCTCTTCCGTCAGACGGTTGCTGAGAAAAAGCAGGTCGTCCATACAATGTTCCAGGGCATAGTTGATCAGGTATTTCAAAAACTCCTCGGCCAGGTCCATGTTGTCGTTCAGGTCGAA
>JBBIUJ010000209.1:0-7543 GCA_037440345.1 Prolixibacter sp. | reverse complement strand
AGGTGAATGCCGTTTTGCTCAGCGTCATTGATTTGATACCGCAAGCATCGCTGGAGCCGTTGTTGACCAGCGCTGCCGTAGTGCTTCCGTTTCCGTTGGCATCAAGCTGAACAGTTACATTTTGAGTCAAGGCTACCGGGGGAACTGCATCAACGACATTTACCACCGCAGTAGCAGTGCCGACATTGTTGTTGGTATCTGTGACTGTTAAGGTAACTGTATTGTTGCCAATATTGCTGCAATTAAAAGTTGTTTTACTTAGTACCATCGATTTGATACCACAAGCATCGCTTGAACCGTTGTCCACAAGGGCAGCAGTGGTTGACGCATTACCAGAGCCATCGAGTTGGACAGTGATATTTCGGGTCAAAACAACCGGTGGGGTTTTGTCAATTCCGGGTTGGCAAGAACAATTTGCATTGTAGCTCTTGCTCGTTCCAATACCCTGACCGGCTCCTGCAATAACCGGAATCCCATGGCTGTCTACTGCTCCGATCAGTCGACCGTTCAATGTCTGGCTTAATGAAAAATTCATGCTGCCCTCTATTGCATCCGGACAACCATCATTGTCGCTGTCGGTATCCAAATAATCCGGAATTCCGTCACCGTCAGTATCTCCGCATGTCATGAAATCAGCACCAAAAGCAAAGTTACAGTAGTTTTCTGCTGTCAGGTAATGAAAGCTGATACTCGTGAAAGTTCCCATAAGTCTGACAATGGCATAACCCTCTGTTCCCGTAATTTGTGTACTGGAATTCTGAACTACATTTTGTGACCAAACTACCTGAATCGGAGCGCTGAATGAGATTGGAACAGATAATCCAAATTGCCCAATCGAAGCGAATACCAGAACAGGATTTTTCATCGGACTTGCAAAAGTCAATGTATTATTGGTTACATATATATTCTGAATGGTGGGATTAGTATTGGGTACGTTGTAAGATGCCGGGAAAGTGGAATGAGCGTACATACTCGTGGTGGTGGTTACCGGAGAAGAAGAAGTATAGGTATAACCTATTCCATTTATAGTTCCTGTAGCTGTATTGCCACTGACGATTGGTGGATTGGACCAATAGAAATTGGACTGATTACACTCTGCTGAATTCGGAATACCGTCATTGTCGGCATCGTCGTCGCAATCATCCGGAATACCATCGCCATCGGTATCAATTCCGGTGACAGTGACATTAAATGTACAGGTGGCAGTTCCGCAACCATTTGTTGCAGTAACCGTTACCGGTGTAGTTCCCATTGGGAACAGACTACCTGATTGCGTAGAGTAGGTGACGGTTGGAGCAGGAGATCCGGTAACTGTGGCGGCAGGGAAAGTAACATTTGCCCCGCATTGTCCCGGTGTATTGGCAACAGAGATGTTAGAGGGACATGTAATAATGGGGGCAGAATTTACGGTTACGGAAACCGAGGCGCAACCGTTGCTATAAAGGCCATTGTTAAAATTCCTGGCATAATAAGTTGTAGTAGCGCCCGGACTTACAGTAATTGAGTTTCCGGTTCCAACTGAAGTTCCTCCACAGCTCCCGGTATACCAGTAAACGGTACCCACGGCCCCATTGGCAGTAAGTTGCGTGGAGGTTCCACTGCAAATTGGATTAGCAGAGACTGTAATTGAAGTTGGGTCTGCAGGAATGGGATTAACTGTGGTAAATGTTATTTGGCCACCATAAACCGTTCCTGCGCTATTGGTTGCATACGACCTTAAAAAATAAGTAGTTCCCGGTAAGAGCCCGGTTAAATTGGAAGTATACGAACCTAAGCCTGTACCGTCACTGGTGTGTGGATCAGCAACGTTTGGTAATCCTGTAGTATTCCATGCAACACCTCTTGCCGTTACGGCCGCACCTCCGTCGCTGGTTACATTACCGCCGGAAACTGCACTGGTTGAACCAACTGAAGATACAGCTGTTGTCACAATAATTGGCTGACCGGGTTGGAAATTTCCTCCGGGTGCATTGTCAATGATTAATATAGGACTCAGTATCTGATCGCCGGTATTGAATGAGGCAAACCCAAGTTTATACGTGCCAGCAGCACCAGATGTAAAGGTAACATTATGCCACCCGGCGCTTCCATAACTTCCGGTAACGATTGCCCCGGTGTCCCCATAAGGATTGGCAGTAACTGCCAATAGTTTGATTTGCTGATAGGAGGGCCCAACAAGCGTTGCTATGGCACCATCGTTAAAGGGGGCGTAATCCCTTGCAATAAAATTCCAATAGATTGAAATGGTCTGATTTGCCGCCAGCGTAACAAATTGTTGGTTTAAAGTAGCAAAATTTGTAGCGGTATTGAAAAGTGATGCGTTGGAAGCGACCAATGCACCGGCCTGAAGGCCCAGAGTTGCTTCTACTGTTGAAATATATAGATTTGAATTCGGGTCAATTGTTGCCATGTAAGAATCGGCGGGTTTTACTGTCCAATTATTGTAACTTACGCCGGTAGAAATAGATGTTCCGGATGACGCGGACCATCCGGTGAAATTGCCTGTCTCAAAACCATAATTGGTCAATTGTGCATGGGCTGATTGCAGAGATGCAAAAAAGCCCATTATCATAAGTATGCAAAAATGCAGCCTGAAATAAATGATTGACTTTTTCATTTTGTATCTCCTCCTATCTTAATATTTGTTACACTCCAGTCCAGGTTTACCTTATTCAGTTCAAGGGTTACGATCACCATTTTAAATTGATTGGTGGCATAATCAAATGAATAGAAATAACTAAAGGAGGTTTTTGCCACATTGCCTGAAATATCAAAACTTCTGAAGATGAAGTAAGATGCAATCTTGTTCTGTAAAATCTCGTCACGGGTGGAGAAAAGTACAGGTTTACCTGCCTTTGATACATTCATCCCCACGGGGAATGAAACAGCATATTGCATCACATACACCTGACCCGGGTTTCCGGTATTGTCAAGTGGAAAATAGGGCTGCAATTCCGTTAGGTCAACGCATTTCTGCAAAACCTTGGACTGGTCATCAAGTGACTGTGCCATGCCAATTTCCTGCAGGAATACAAGAAAAATGGCAACTGTAATAAACTTAAGTAGAATTTTCATGGCGGTTAATTTTTATTTGATCTGGTTAAGAATAAAGCTATTTATAGTCCGAACAAAAAAAAAAGTTTCAACTAACACCCATTTTTTTTAAGTTAATTACAATATTTTATCTGTTGATTATAATTGCATGCTTAAGTTCAGTAATTTTTCAGGTGCCGTATCTATGTAACAATCGATAGGGAGGAAGCATCTATTTATCATATTATGTATTTGAATGTAAGTTGGTTATAAGATGCAAGCCAATAGACTTCCGGGAATAAATTCTTTCGTTTTTATTCCATATTTTTTTAAACAAATAGACCTTTATTTTTTCTTAATTATTTTGCATTCATTACATTTTACTGAATGTGCACCATAAAAAATGAGGAAACAGAACAAAAAATCAATTGATCTTTTGTTCTGTTTCCTCATAAAAATTCTGAAGGTATTGGTCAAATACCAAGTAGCTGATCGCTTATCCCTCCGAATACCATTTAATCTGTTGCGATGCGCGCATGACTATGGCCAGAATGACAAACAATCCGATGCTTCCGGCAAGCAGCGCATAATCCTGCAACTGCAAAATGGTAAACAGGAACAAATAGAGGCCTGTTTGCAGAAGAGCGACCCAGCCAACCGTACGCACATTCTGCAACATACTAAAAGCATACCATGAAATTAGTAATGTGACGGCTACGGCAGAAATCAAGTAAGCCCAGTTGAACCCGATTTGCTCGCTGATGGAGGTCAGAAGCGCATAAAAAATCAGCAAGGCAAAAGCCACCAACGAATATTGGAAGGGGTGAATCCTGATTTTACTTCTAATTTCAAGGAAAATAAAGATGATAAAGTTCAGGGCGATAAACAAGATGGCATATTTTACTGAACGCATTGATTTTTGGTAATGATCTACCGGAAGGAGTAGTTCAACGCCGAGTTTAGCCTCATGTGTATTGTATTTTCGATCAACCCATTGCTGTGGAAAATTACGGTTAAGATGGGTAACCCGCCAATCAGCCGTAAACCCTTTTGAGGTTACCTGACGGTTAGCAGGAAGAAACAAACCGGTAAAACCCGGTTGTGCCCAGTTTGACTTCATACTAACTTCTGAGGTTTTGCCCAGCGCTTCCACAGAAAGGTCTTCCGATCCGTTTAAGGCCAGTTCTATTTCAAAATCCATGGGCCGTTTCAGGTCAATTGAATTGGCCTTTACAGTAATTCCCGACTGGAACAAATCATTATCGGCAACGCCGGGATCTACTTTGTTTTTCTGACCATTGATAACCAATTCAGGCAGGTTTTTGATACCGCGCATGTCTGAAACTCCAATGGTGAAATAGGCCCCACTCCAGTTGAAATTTGCATTTGGAAGATCGAGTTGCGAAACATCAGGCTGGGTAAACGATCCTTTCAATTTTAACATTCCTTCGTAAACGACAACTTCGTAAATTCCCCTCTTTCTCGTTTCCGGATAAAGAACGCCTTCCGTTTTTATGGTGTTAGGCAGAAAATGTGCCACCCCATGCCGTTCACTGGTTCCCTGATTCTTCTCCCCCGGCTCAGTCACGGTAAACGGCACATTCAAAACAGTACCGGCAACCACTTGCTTTCCTCCCCATTGCGCGTAAAGTTCATTTTTCACCTTTTGGCTCAGATCAATCCGCTCACGAATAACATCCTGAATCAAAAACGATGGGATTAGCAGCAAAATGGCCAATCCTGAAACGATAATCATCTTAACACTGTAACTGTTCAAGAACTGTTGAATACTTTTTGTTTCCATTGCTAAAATTATTGAATGTTACTAATTTTCATTTTTATTTGCTCCACATCAGACCCGACGATCACTTCCTCAATGATCCCATTTGAATTACTCAGAACAGATATCTGTATGGCTTCAATATCATATTCTTTCAATGGCTTATTCGATTTCAGAGAAACAAAGGAATATCCTTTATCCTCCTTAAATCACTGAATGTTAGCGATTTTTTGTTCAGCAATCGTAATGACTTCTATCTTCCCTTCCCTGTTTAAATTATCCAGCACGGGAAATTCGCCCACATACGGTGTGCACCAGGTAGCCCAAAATTTAGTAAGATCGGTTTCTCAAAATACTTTGTGATATTCACAGCTGTCCCGTTCAGGTCTACCAAATCTAAATCGGTCAGATGTATTTGTGGCTTATTTTGATTCGGATCACGTAAATGGACGTCATTGCCTGAACCAAACTTCAAATAAAAAACCAGGGTGGCCAATAAAATGAATGCTATAACCCCTGAACCGAATCCGACTAAAAGATATTTCTTATTCATGCGATTTGATACTTAAATAAACGATTATTAAAACAATAACTACCATCATGAAAAATCCCAGGACAAAACCCAAAAGGAAACTTTTAATTTTTCTTTTCTTCCATTTTTAAATAATACAAAATGTAACAAACAATTTTCTCTCATATTTCCCAAACACCAAAAAGAACTTTGTAATTCAAAGTTATCATATAAAAAAATTATTTTCTGGCAATCAATACCTCTAGTGCGGCCAAATGCAAGCGAAACAAATCCTTCCCATGTTCGGTGGCTTTGTAGGTTGTACTGGGCTTTCGGCCAATAAATTGCTTGGAAACCACAACTATTTCTTGTTGTTCCAATGCTTTCAGGTGGCTCGCAAGATTCCCGTCTGTCAGTCCGAGTAGTTCCTTCAATGCGTTGAAATCAAGCGAATCATTCACCATCAGCGCCGACATGATCCCAAGTCTGATTCGACTTTCAAATACTTTCTGAAGATTGGAAATTGGATTCTTCACATGAAATTATTTACTGTTTAACGAATTATCCTCTATCACTTTCATTTGCTTATATTTTGTTTTTCAATGGCCAAATAGAATCGAAGATCAGTGAGGCTAATACCCATCCTCCAGTTGGCGGATTCGGTTGATCCCGACATGTCTGGATGGGTATTTCATGATAACTGGGGATATATTTAACGTTCGTGCCTGTAAAACATCACTATCCCGTAAACGATATGCATCAAACCAAAACCAATTGTCCAAAAAAGAAGACCTTGATCAACTAAAATACCCGCCAAAATTCCTAAAACAATTTGTGTAAGTCCCAGGTAGTGAATCTCCCCAAATGTAAATTTCCCTGCATTTACCAGCGACAGACCGTAAAAAATGAGCATAGCTGAAGCAACCAGCATCAAATTGTTCTGTAACACCAAAATCAGTATGAAAAATCCTCCTGATACAAGCGGAATCAATAAATGAACGAGTAATCGCCGTGTCGAATGAGTCCAAACCCGATGTCCTGACTTCCTGGCATTTCTTTGCGAAAAGAAAATTGCACCCAAAACTGCAAATCCAAGGACCAGCATCGCATCTATTGCAAGATAATACCTGCTGCCAGTCAATACCCAATCACCCGAACCATCCATATATTTGCCCAACGGAACATGACCTGAATCCAGAATAAGAAACCAAGCAATTGCTGCTCCAACCAAAGCGCATACACCAGCAAAAATGCCCGATAACCCACTTAGTGACAAAAACTTGGACGACCGTTCCATGATTGCACGAATGGCCTGAAGATCTTCATTGGGAGTTGTAATGTTTGTTTCCATTTGAAAGTACTTTGAAATACAAAGTTAATATTCAAAATTAAATATACAATAGGTTGACAAAAATATCCGACTTAATTTTTCAGTGATATCCATGAGCAGCGATAAAAAAATCTTGTACTCACATTCTTCCTGTCAATCTGTTTACTTTACCGTTGCTTCGTTATTAATCTCTTTAAATAGAGCTTTGAAACAAGCTGATTCACTTTTGACGCCTTCCGGTTTTTTGCCATAGAATTCATCCATAAAAGAAGAATTTCCGCTCCAAATAGTTTGCATCATTCCCAGGTAACGCTCCTTCAGGGCCGGGGTGGCATTTTTCCGGAATCGTTCCATATCCCGCGCCTGGATAATGGCATTTTCACCATTCTTCCATGGACAGGTCACAACCGAAAGTCCTTTCATGGCAAACAAAACCGGGGTTTGGTCCGGACGTTCATAATGCCAGTCACAAATCATCACATCTTTTGCAATCAGGTCAATGGCACGGTAAGTATTGTTCATACTTGCTTCCCACATTCCCATCCCGGTAGTCTTGCCGTCAATCATACGGTCACCCCAAATCCACAACTGACGGTTTTTCGATGCCAGATGATTACGGATAGCATTAACCTCGCCTGAAAAAAGTTCAGCTTTATCGCGGCCTGAGCAACGCGGACACTTATCGTTGCCTATATAAAAAACTTCGTCCATCCCGGCATGATAGGCATCCGATTCAAAGGCATCACAAATTTCATCCACCAGTTCGAACACCACCTTATGAACACCCGGATGCAATGGGCAATAACTTTTACAATAAAGTCCATCAGCATTCGGCCAAACATATTTCTCGGGCATTTTTATGTTCGGCGTTTCGTCAAATTCCGGATAT
>JBBIUJ010000208.1:0-7553 GCA_037440345.1 Prolixibacter sp. | reverse complement strand
ATCGCTAAGTCGGCTAAGACTTTGCGGTTTATTTCGATGTTGGCCCCCTTCAACTTGCCCATAAACTGGGAGTAGGAGAGACCCTCAGTGCGAACTGCAGCATTGATACGCTGAATCCACAATGCGCGGAATAACCTTTTTTTGCTTTTTCTGTCACGGTACGCATACTGGAGACCTTTCTCCCATGTGTTTTTGGCAACCGTCCAGACTGTTCCTCTTGATCCAAAGTATCCCCTGGTCAGTGAGAGCACCTTCTTACGGCGGGCCCTCGAGGCGACGTGATTGACTGATCTTGGCATTTTTACAAATTTTAGGAAAATGGCGATCCCGATATTTCAGGATACTTGTGGGCACATTCCCCGGTTAACAATAATAATTATTTCAAGGAACCCTACTTCAATGCGAGCAGCCTTTTTACATGGGCTGTGTCAACATCGGCTACCATGCCCCAATGGGTCAGGTTGCGCTTGCGCTTGGTGCTTTTCTTGGTCAAAATATGACTTTTGTAAGCGTGTTTCCTTTTGATGCTTCCACTTCCGGTCAGCTTGAAGCGTTTTTTTGCGCCGGAATTCGTTTTCATTTTAGGCATCTCTGTCTAACTGTTTTAAATTACTTTTTCTTTTTGGGCGAAATAAATATGGTCATTCTCTTACCTTCAAGTTTCGGCAGCTGTTCAACTTTTCCGAAATCTTCCAGTGCGTTGGCGAAGCGGAGCAATAAAATCTCCCCTTGCTCATTATAAAGTATCGAACGTCCCTTGAAAAATACATATGCTTTCACTTTTGCACCCTCCTGAAGGAACTTTTCGGCATGTTTTAATTTAAAATTGTAATCATGTTCGTCAGTATTGGGACCGAACCTGATCTCTTTCACGATTATCTTAACCGCCTTGGCCTTCAACTCTTTCTGCTTCTTTTTCTGGGCGTAGATGAATTTCTGGTAATCGACGATCCTGCAAACAGGTGGTTCGGCGTTGGGTGAATTCTCTACCAAATCGAGTTCCATTTCATCGGCCTTCCGAAGAGCATCCTGGATTCTGTAAACACCCTGTGGCTCAACATTGTCGCCAACCAGCCTTACTTCCGGAACACGAATCTGGTGATTGATCCGAAACAATGATTTCTCTTCCTCTTTTGGAGCTCTTGGCCCCTTGGTCCTGATAACTGCTATGGCTATATCCTCCTATTTTTAGTTAATACTGACTAGTTGTACAATTCTGCCAGAATAGATTTGACCTCTTTTTGGATCATCTCTTTGAACCCGGTTAACGAAACAGTACCTTGATCGCCTTCACCCTGACGACGAACGGCCACAGTCTCAGTTTCGCTCTCTTTTTCGCCGACGATGAGCAGATAAGGTATGCGTTTCATCTCGTTGTCACGGATTTTCCTGCCTATCTTTTCGTTACGTTCGTCAACGACGGTGCGAATATCGGAATTATTTAGATATTCTGAAACTTTTTGCGCATAATCGTTGTACTTTTCGCTGATGGGCAGCACGACCACCTGGTCGGGCGTGAGCCAGATCGGAAATTTTCCTGCTGTGTGCTCAATCAGCACCGCACAAAAACGTTCCATCGATCCGAAAGGCGCTCTGTGGATCATAACCGGACGGTGACGCTTGTCGTCGGCCCCGATGTACTCCAGTTCGAAACGCTCAGGCAGGTTGTAATCCACCTGAATGGTTCCAAGCTGCCAGCTTCTGCCGATGGCATCCTTAACCATGAAGTCCAATTTTGGACCGTAGAAGGCGGCTTCACCCAGTTCGGTAACGGTGTTCAGCCCCTTCTCGGCGCAAGCCTCGATGATGGCGCTCTCCGCTTTTTCCCAGTTTTCGTCCGAGCCGATATACTTCTCTTTGTTGGCCGGGTCGCGCAGTGAGATCTGGGCCGTATAGTTTTCAAAATTCAGTGCCTTGAAGATGATGAAGATGATGTCGATTACCTTCAAAAATTCCTCTTTCAGCTGGTCCGGACGGCAGAAGATGTGCGCGTCATCCTGTGTAAATCCGCGGACGCGGGTCAATCCGTGAAGTTCTCCACTCTGCTCGTACCTGTAAACTGTGCCAAATTCGGCCAGCCTGACGGGAAGGTCTTTGTAAGAGCGGGGCTTGAAACGGAACATCTCGCAGTGGTGCGGGCAGTTCATCGGTTTCAGCAGGTACTCTTCCCCTTCGGTCGGGGTTTTGATGACCTGGAAGGAGTCTTTGCCGTATTTTTCGTAATGGCCTGATTTCTTGTATAGTTTTACATCGCCGATGTGCGGCGTGATCACCTGGTCGTAGCCGAATTTTTTCTGAACCCCCTTTAAAAATTTCTCCAATTGTTCGCGCAACATAGCGCCTTTGGGCAGCCACATAGGAAGGCCCTGGCCCACCTCCTGCGAGATCATGAAGAGTTCCATCTCTTTGCCGATCTTGCGGTGGTCGCGCTTTTTCGCCTCCTCCATCAGAACAATGTACTCCTCGAGCAACTTTTGTTTGGGGAAGGTGATCCCGTAAACACGGGTGAGCATCTTATTCTTTTCGCTTCCACGCCAATATGCTCCGGCAATGCTTGTCAGCTTCAAGGCTTTGATGTATCCGGTGTTCGGAAGGTGCGGACCGCGGCACAAATCCGTGAAATTTCCTTGCCGGTAAAGGGTAATGGTACCGTCGGTCAGCTCGGAAATCAGCTCCTGTTTGTAAGGGTCTCCTTTCTCAGCGAATAGTTTAAGCGCCGCCTCTTTAGAAATCTCTGATCTGATGATATCTGATTTGGTACGTGCAAGATCCATCATCTTCTTCTCAATCTCTACGAGGTCTTTGTCTGTTAGTGTCTGACCTTCAGGAAGATCGATATCGTAATAGAATCCGTTGTCGATGGATGGGCCAATGCCGAATTTGGTACCCGGAAGGTATGCCTCAATGGCCTCCGCCATGATATGGGCCGATGAGTGCCAGAATGTATCGCGTCCCTCTTTGTCGTCCCAGGTATGCAATTTGATCGATGCATCCGATTGGATCGGGCGCATCAGGTCGCGCACTTCGCCATTGACAGTAATGGAAAGTACCTCTTTCGCAAGGTTTCTGCTGATTGCTTCTGCGATTTCCATGCCGGTAACCCCTGCATCAAACTCTCTGACAGAGCTATCGGGTAGTGTGATCTTAATCATCGTGATTTTTTTATGAAGGTGCAAAATTAGCGAACTTCCGCCGTTTCATCAAATCTATTTTGATCTTTGTGTCCGAAAGATTTAACTATTGGCATTATTTTTAATCCTTACCAGGAAATCGCTCTGATCGGCAGGGATTATTTTTCTATTTTTGGAGGTTAGATAGATTTCGTGCAGGTGCGGGAGATTGCTTCTCCGCCAGCTGGCGGAGAAGCAATCTGTCTCATTACCAGAATGTTAATTATTAATCACTTATTTATATGCTAAAAAAATATTCCTTCCTTTTACTGGTTTTCCTGGCGACCCATGCTCTTCATGCCCAAAAGCTGACGCTCGATGATGTCGTCATCAAAAGAACTTATGGACAGAAGGCAGTTTACGGACTGGCCTCACTGAACGACGGACTGAATTACACTACCCTCGAGAATATGGGGAAAGAGATCGTCAAATACAGTTACAAAACAGGAGAAAAGGTTGCCACACTCCTCGATATCCCATCTTTAAAAAACGACTCCCTCAAATCCATATCAGATTATCAGTTTAGCAACGATGAAACCCGGGTATTGCTGATGACCGACCGCAAACCCATCTACCGCAGGTCCTTTACGGCCAATTATTTTGTCTACAATTTTGTCACAAGAGAGCTTACCCGCCTTTCCAATGGCGGTGAACAGCAACTGGCAACATTCTCGCCTGATGGAGAACGGGTGGCATTTGTACGCAAAAACAACCTTTTCATCAAAAGCCTGCGTTTTGGAACGGAACGTCAGGTCACCAACGACGGTGAGTTCAACAAGATCATCAACGGGGCGCCCGACTGGGTTTACGAAGAGGAGTTTGAGTTCAACCGGGGATTTGAATGGTCGCCCGACAGCAAACAGATTGCCTACATGAAATTTGATGAGGAGCAGGTTCCCATCTACCACATGCCAATGTACAAGGGGATGGCGCCCGAGCACATGGAAAACAGACTGTATCCCGGTGAATATAGCTTCAAGTACCCAAAGGCAGGGGAGAAGAACTCGATCGTCCAGATTTGGGTGTACGATGTGAAAAATGGCCACAATATCCAGATGGAAACCGGCAAAGAGACTGACATCTATCTGCCGAAAATCTCCTGGACCAACAGTGGTACCGACCTGGGTATTTTTCGCATGAACCGTCTGCAAAACAAGCTTGAACTGCTACTGGCCAATCCAAACACAGGGGATAGCCGGCTGATTTATACAGAGAAAAATAATCGTTACATCGAAACAGACTTCCTGGATAATTTTCAATTCCTGGAGGACAACAAAAATTTCGTGGTACTTAGCGAACAGAATGGGTACAAACACCTCTATCTCTACGATATGAGTGGCGTCAAGGTCAAACAACTGACGGAAGGAAATTATGATGTCATTAAATTTTACGGATACGACCAGGCAAAGAAATTTTTTTACTACCAGGCTGCTGCTGTTGTGCCGATGCAACGCGAAGTTTATGGCATCTCTCTTGACAAAAAGAAAAAGGTGATGCTTTCGACGCAGGCAGGCACCAACAATATCGATTTCAGCAAAGGGTTCAAATATTATGTCAATACTTTCAGCAATATTTCTACCCCCAATCTGGTGACATTGCACGACATCTCCGGAAAGCAGATCAGGGTACTGGAGGACAACTCCGTTCTGAAGGGGAAGTTAGCCGGCATGCAGTTGCCGCGGAAGGAGTTTTTCAAATTTACCACCTCTGAAGGGGTTGAATTGAATGGTTGGATGATCAAACCGGTATCGTTTAATCCAGGAACCAAATATCCTGTTTTGATGACCCAGTACAGTGGTCCGAATTCGCAGCAGGTACTGGATATTTTCTCGGTCGACTGGAACACGTACCTGGCTCAGCAGGGTTACCTGGTGGTTTGCGTTGATCCGAGGGGAACAGGTGCAAGAGGTGAGGAGTTCCGCAAATGCACTTATGGTCAGCTGGGCAACCTTGAATCGAACGACCAGGTAGAAGCGGCACGCTACCTTTCAACACAAACATATGTGGATGCGAAGAAAATCGCCATCTGGGGATGGAGTTATGGCGGGTTTATCTCCTCCATGACGCTCTGCAAAGGAGGTAACCTGATCCGTGCGGCTATCGCGGTAGCGCCTGTGATCAGCCATTATTTCTACGATTCCGTTTATACCGAGCGCTACATGGGCCTCCCAAGCCAAAATCCGGAGGGTTACAACCAGAATTCGCCCATCACGCTTGCCCCTGGCATCAAAGGCAAACTTTTACTGGTGGCCGGAACCGCCGACGACAACGTCCACTATCAGAATACGATCGAGTTTGCAGAGGCGATGGTGCAGGCTGGAATCCAGTTCAGGATGATGTCGTACAACAACCGAAACCACGGAATCAGGGGCGGAAACACTACGATGCACCTTTATACGATGTTTGATGAATTTTTGAAAGAAAACCTCAAATAAGTGAAAAATTAAAAATTAAAAATTAAAAATTAAAAATTAAAAATTAAAAATGAAAAATGAAAAATGAAAAATGAAAAGGGAATAGTGGAAAATTGATTTTTTTTATTGTTTCTATAATTCATTGAAATAGTGTTGAAGTAGGATGAATCTTCATCTTTCTCTTTTCATTTTTCATTTTTAATTGAAAAGTATATATTTGCATCGCCTTTCCGCCCAGATGGTGAAATTGGTAGACACGCTAGTTTCAGGGACTAGTGAGCGCAAGCTTGTGCAAGTTCGAGTCTTGTTCTGGGCACTAAAGCGGAGAAATATCGAACTTTATTCTTGAAGATTTTGACGCATTGACAAAGTTTGTGAATGAAGAATCGCAAAAAAGAAAATTCAAATTATGAATTAGTTATTGTGAAGTCAGAAGGCACTTTTTGAAACAATGGTTGTTCATAATCCGATTTTATTTGTTAAGCCGTTGTGTGAAACTAAAATTGAATAAAGTAATCGTACATTAAGCTGAAATTTAGTATTATAAGGTTGCCAAACGAAAAATATTAAAACAGGCCGCTGAGAGTAACTTGCACCAGACCCTTGATATGGTCTTTGGCGAAGACCAATCCATGGAAAGAAAAGGAAATGCCGCACAGAACTTCACACCATACGTAAAACCGTAATGGCTTCACTTGTAAACGAGCAACAATGGATAGCCAGCAAAAAAAGAAAGAGGCTTAAGGCTTTGCAGAACCAAAATATGTTTATTCACTATTGTCGCCTTTGTAAGTTGTAATAGTGTCAATGATTTTCAGGATATTACAAGTTGGGAGTTGGACCTTTCTGTAAAGTTCTATTTTATCTAATGTGAAGATCAGAGAAATTGAAGTTTTTTAAATTGGACTTGCACCAATTTTTTCCTACGTTTGTCTCATCTGGTTGATGTTCTTCCACATTTGGGGGAGCATCTGAAAAGGGAATCCGGTGTGAAACCGGAGCTGTACCCGCAGCTGTAAGCTTCATTAATGCTTTTGCAACCACAGCCACTGTCTCGCCTAAGACGGGATGGGAAGGTCGCAAAAAGAGAGGCGAGCCAGAAGACCTGCCAGTTCAAAATCAACAAAAGTCGAATCTTCGGGAAAAAAGATCGGTGAAAAGCGTATCGCGGATTCTCTTATCATTTCTTCCGGCTAATTATTTTGGAATGAAGCTTTTTTCATCGTGGAGCGGTGGCAAAGATTGTATGCTGGCCTTGTACCGTATCCAAAAATCAGGAGAACACGAGGTTAAAATTCTCCTGAACATGTGTGACAGCGATTCGGATTTCTCTCGCTCGCACGGCATTCACAGCAGCATGATTGTGCGTCAGGCCGAGGCGTTGGGAATCGGATTGCTGCAACCTAAGACAGATCGCATGAGCTACGAACGGAATTTTAAATCCGCTATCCTGAATCTGAAAGAGCTGGGCTTTACAGGAGGTGTTTTTGGTGACATATACCTTTGGGAGCATCGCCACTGGATTGAGCGTGTTTGTGCAGAATGTGGTGTTGAGGCTATTTTCCCGTTGTGGGATAATCCGGTAATCGAGATGGCTTCCGAGATCATCGATTCGGGTTTCAAAACCATTGTTGTGTCGGTCAATGCCAAACAGTTAACCGAAAATTTCATTGGCCGTGTTTACGACCATGATTTTGTGGCCGAACTTTCGAAAATCGAGGGCGTGGATGTATGCGCTGAATTGGGTGAGTTTCATTCATTTGTATTTGACGGACCGAATTTTAACCATCCGGTGGCATTTCAAAAGGGTGACGTTACGTTCAGGGAAAGTCACTGGTTTTTGGAGATAAAATAGTTCAAAGTTTAACGTCCAAGGTTTCAAGAATGAAAAAGATATATTTCATCAGTATTTTATTGATTGTTTGCCTGTTTGCTCAGGCACAGGAAGCCAGACGGATTGTTTCGCTGG
>JBBIUJ010000207.1:0-7554 GCA_037440345.1 Prolixibacter sp. | reverse complement strand
CAACCAAAAATTGGCCAAGATTGCTTTGCAAAAATGGTTGGGACATTTCCTGATGGGTGTTGAAGCATATGTCGACCATAGAAGGACCAGGCTTCCAGCATTCGAATTTAATGGTGAATTGGCTAACGGACTTCACTTGTTCCCGTTGCGCTTCAGGTACCCTGAAACAGAGATGGCAAACAATGCTGATAATTACCAAAGTGCAATTGGTAAACTGGACAAAGGGGATACTGAGTATTCAAAGATGTGGCTAATTCAATAGGCCACAAATATCTTAGGTTATAAGTTAAAGCCATGGAGCAAATCGATGCCAAACGATCAAGCTTCATGGCTTTATCAATAAAACTGTGGTCTAATATAATTAACATAAATTAACTCTTAACTATTTGTGTATGATGCAGTTTAGTCTGATATTCGAACGGCAAATATTTTTTCTTTCAGAATTGTAAGTGTCAGACTATTAACTACATATAAAATATCAAAAATCAACTGCACATGAGAATTCTACTATTATCGATTTTATTTACATTTTTAATTTTTCAACCCGGGTTTTCGGCGGATAAAAAGCAGATTACTCCCAAAACAGCCCTACAGGCCTATCTTCACAATGGTGACACATCTTTCAAATGGGAACTGAAAGAGCAACTAAAGTCAGATGGGCTTACCTATTACCGTATTGAGTATACCTCACAAACATGGCAATCCATTCATTGGACCCACGATTTGATGCTGATGGTCCCGGAGGATTTGAAGTTCAATGATGCACTCTTGTTTATCACCGGAGGCAGCAACAAAAACGAAAAACCTAACTCCCACAAATTCAATGACGAATTGGCCCTGGAGTTTGGTCGAATGGCAAAAGTTGACAAAACAATAATAGCGATACTGTGGCAGGTTCCAAACCAGCCTTTGTACGACAATCTTACCGAGGATGCCTTGATTTCAAGGACACTGCACAATTTTCAGGGTGACCACGATTTCAACTGGCCACTGCTCTTTCCGATGACCAAAAGTGCGGTACGCGCCATGGATATTGTTCAGGAGTTTTCCAAAAAGCAGCTAAACCACAAGATAAAGGGATTTGTGGTATCCGGCGCTTCCAAAAGGGGCTGGACAACCTGGCTCACCGGGGCTAACGACAAGCGTGTTGTTGCCATTGGTCCAATGGTTATTGATATGTTGAACATGCCGGTAAACATTCCTTACCACAAAGTTGTTTGGGGCGACTACAGCATCGAAATCGAAGACTACGTAAAACTTGGCCTAGCCCAGCAATTTGGAGACAAGGAAGGCAAAAGCAATGAACTGGTTCAAATGATCGACCCATATTCTTACCGCAAAACCCTGACCATGCCGAAGATGCTTTTCATGGGTACCAACGACCCATATTGGCCTGTGGATGCGGTAAAGAATTACATTGATGACATTCCGGGAAACAACCATATCTGTTATACCCCCAATGCCGGACACGATCAGGGTGACAAGAAGAGGGCTTTTGCAACTTTGAGCGCTTTTCTTGGTAATACTGTGAGCAAGAGTAAATATCCGATCTGTGATTATACCATTTCTGAGCAGAACGGTAAGATCATTGTTACTGTGAAGACTACTGCTGACAAATTGGTTGATGCTTCGCTCTTCTCTACAACCTCTCCCAATCAGGAGTTCCGTGACAAAAAATGGGGTTTTGTTGGGTTGAATGCCGAAAAGAAACCTGTCGTAGAAGTAGCGGTGGATTATCCAAAATCAGGATTCAAAGCTTTTTATGTTGAGCTCAAATACAAATCACCCTTTGGCGATGATTTTACCCAGTGTACAAGGATGTTTGTAGCTTCTGACAAACAAGTACTTTTCAAGGAAAAGTGATGAGAGATGAAACATGAGAGATAAGTGATGAGATATGAGTTATGAGTTTGCGTGATAGGTAATTCAATAAGTTTTTATCATTGCGCAATCTCTTCGGAAAGGCAAATCTTATTTTTTTAGGCAATCTTAGTAGAATAATGCAAGTATCTGGAAACCAATCTTATTATCTTATTTTTACATTTTGGGTTATCGACATCAAATAAGATAATAAGATTACGGGTTGTCTTAGAATATTGATTTCTACTAAGATTTCTCTAAAAAATAATATTCTGGCATATTCTGCATTGATAACTATTTACAACAAATACTCTTTGCGAACTTAACGTCTTACTTTGCGGCCTTTGCGTGAAATTTTGAACGTTATTTGCACGCAAAGTTCGCAAGGAGAAGAAACGCAAAAAAGACGCAAAGAACTTCTCCGAATTTATTCCGATGGCATGAAAAAAATCCTGAACATTTTTATCGCTTTGGTGGCTGCAATTGGCATCCTTTTCGTGGTTTCTACAGGCTCCGTGAAAGATAATCCATTTATTACTTCTGCCTATTTCAAGCAGACCATGACGCGCGTCGATAGCTTGAAGAGAACCGAAACAGCTGTTACGGATTCGGTTTTTGCCGGATTTTCAAAAGTCAGTATCACACCAACCATCAATAATCCGACGGATGATGCGGCCAATGGAAAGTTTGTCAGCGTGCCTCTTGCCGGGTTTGGGAACCGTAAGGGGAAACCTGCCACTGGTGTTCATGATAGCATTTTTGTCAGATCGGTGGCATTGAAAGTAGGCCCGAAACTGATGGTTTTTGTTGGTGCAGATTTGTTGATTATGCCGCCTAATCTCATCGATCTGGTTACTGTGGAGCTTGCTGCAAAAGGTATTTCCAGGGATCAGCTTCTTTTCTCTGCCACACATAGTCACTCCAGTGTGGGAGCCTGGGGACCTGGTTTCATTGGAGAGCAATTTGGGGGGAAAGCAAATCCAGCGATTCAGCATTGGCTGGTTGGGTGCATTGTAAAAGCGGCCGAACTGGCTGTCAAAGATCTCTCAAAATCTCAACTGACTTTAGGAAGCTTCGATGCTGCCGGATATACAAGAAACCGTTTCATCGGGGAGTTGGGTACCAAAAACAACGACTTTTCCTACATCCTTCTGGATCAGAAAGGGAAGAGAAAGGCCGTAATTGGTACTTTTTCTGCCCATGCCACTACCCAGGGTGCCGGTAATATGGAATTCAGCGGCGACTATCCAGGCTACTGGGAACGAAAAATGGAAGCCAATGCTTTTGATGTTGCTCTCTTTTGTGCCGGATCGATTGGAAGTCAAAGTCCATCAGGGAAAGGCAAAGGATTTGAAAGTGCGCGTTACATTGGCGAATCGCTGGCAGACAGCCTGATCCGCAGGCTGCCTTCTTCCACTTACCGGGAAACCTCCACCATGGCTGCTGCTACTTTGAGGGTTGCATTGCCCGAATACCACCTGCGGCTGACAACCCGGATTAACATGGCCACCTGGTTAAGCAACAAATTGATGCCCGAGCCTGAAAACGTCTTTTTTCAAGCGGTCAGGATCGGTAAACTGATCTGGATTTCCGCACCGTGCGATTTCAGCGGTGAGTATGCACTTCAGATAAAAAATGCCCTTGCCGCCAAAGGATACGATGCGGTGGTCTCCAGCTTCAACGGAAGTTATGTGGGCTACATCGTTCCCGGCAGGTATTTCTACATGGACGAATATGAACCAAAACTGATGGGATGGTTCGGACCAACCATGGGCGATTACTCCATGGAGCTGATCAGGCATTTGACGGATGTTGTTGGGCGAAGTGAAGATGTGAAGATGTGATGATGAGAAGATGTGATGATGTGAAGATGGGAAAATGGGAAAAATGAGAGGTGGGAAAATGTAACCTTTCTAAAGGCCATGCAGTCAGTTTCTTCAGCAATAGATGATTTGAGCACAGATGCTAACGGTCCTGATTGTCCAAATTGTTCTCTATGTCATGATTGTCCTTAAATTTCAAATATTACTGCTTTGTTACAGATTGTTAATAACAGAAACATGAATCGACTACTAAAAATTATTAAAAAAATTCTTTTGGCATTATTGGGGATTGTGCTGATAGGATTGATATTCGCGTTTGCCAAACCTCTTTGGCGACATTTTGTGACCTATCCTAAATTTCAGAAGCAGGTAGAGGCCTTTGCTTTGAGGAAGCAGGAGTGCCCGGATGTAACAGGATTAAAAATTTACAGAGGTGTAATGCACCTCCACAGTTACTGGTCTCACGACAGCAAAGGAACAATTAATGACCTGGTTGATGCCGCGAAACTTCGCAACATCAATTTCATCTTTCTAACAGACCATCCACACGGAAACATAGATTCTTTTCCAAGAGGTTATAACAGAGGAATGTACGAAGGTTTACTGCTCGAACCGGGCAGCGAGAAACAGGGATTCGATGCATGGCCATTGAAGGATGGAGTTGTTAACTGGAATGCAAACAAAGATACGGTATCGAAACAGATAGTTTCAAATGGAGGCATAGTCTTTTATGCGCATACGGAAGAACCACACAACTGGGCGAATCCCTGGTACCAGGGGATGGAGATTTATAATTTTCACACAAATGTAAAGCTAAAAACTTCTACATGGCCTATCCTGACTGACTTTCTGATAAATGGAAGCAAGTACCGGGCCTGGGCTTACCGTACCATTTTTGATCGACAGTCTGCGATTTTGGCTCGATGGGATTCACTCAATACGCGACGGAAAATTGTAGGTTTCTCGGCAGTTGATGAGCATGAGAATGTCAATTTCAGGGCCAGGTACACGACAGATGGCCGGGTACAATTGATGGGTATCGACACGAAACCTGTCGGTATCTACAATGTTTCATTCTTGAATAGATGGCTGCTTGGCTCGCCCGACAAGGATGGCTGGATTTTTAAATGGATGTTGGTAAATACCTATGAGACATCCTTTAATAATTCTGTCAATTATCTTTTTGCTGATTCACTTAATTTAAACAATATTTCACATCATATTATTGAGGGACATCATTTTACTGCATTCAGGTTTCTTGCCGATGCCACTGGTTTTTGTTATTATGGAGCAGGTTCGGATGGTAAAATGAAGGGCATGATGGGCGATTCGATCAAAATCAGTGAGACTAAAATGCTTACGGCAGTTTCCCCGTATCCTGGTCGTTTCACCTTAATCAAAGATGGTAAAACACTCGAAGTGACTGATGGTGAAATGTACCAATATTCATTTGACAAATCGCTCGCCAAAGGCGCCTATCGACTCGAAGTCGAAGTAAAACCCGGAAGCGAGTGGCAACCTTGGATCTATACGAATCCGATTTATCTTTACTAAGGATTAAGGATAAGGTAAAAAGGATAAAGTGGGCCCCGCGAAATTAATATAGATTGGCTAAGTCTATTATTTTTTGAATCGCAGCGACTTAAGAGAATGTTTTGATACTTAAAAACAAATTAGTTATACAAAAATCCCGATTAACGCATTTTCACTTTATCCTTTTAACTTTATCCTTTATCCTTTTTTCATCCAGCACGTTCTTATTCTATTTACTATATTTTATTCTTAATGATCATGAGACTACTTCTAATTATTTTATTTGCAATGTTTTTGGCTCCTGCACAAGGGCAAATTTTAAAGGCCGGAGCGGCCATGCGCGACATCACGCCTGATCACCTGATCCCGATTTCCGGAGGAATGGGAACTCCCGAAATGCCTACCGGATGGCAGGGCAAACTGACGGTTCGTGCCTTCGTCCTTGAAAAGGGAGCAACCAAAATTGCAATTGTCGGCGTAGATAACATCGGATGGCCGGCTTTTTTGGGCGATAAATCCCGAAAACTGATCAAGGGAATTGCCCCTGAAAACGTACTGATCGGTGTTACCCATGCGCACAGTTGTCCGGATGCTTATGGTTTTGCGGATGAAAAGGGAAATACAGCTGCCGACTTGAAATACCTCGAATGGTGTGTCAAACAGATTGCGGATGCAGTTAACGAGGCAGTTGCCAAACTCGAACCAGCCTCCATCCGTACCGCTGTCGGCCAGGCCAAAGGACAGATTGCCTACAACTATTATGCACCAAAGTTGTATGATCCCCGAATGGGCGTTATCCAGGCGATCGCGACATCCGGGAAGAATGCAGGCAAACCCATTGCCACACTGGTCAATTATGCCACTCATCCTGAAATTCTTGGTACCGGCAGAAAGCTGATCAGTCCCGATTTAGCCGGGCCGCTGTACGACCGTGTCGAAGCAAAAGTAGGTGGTATGGCTATCTTCATGAACAGCGCCCAGGGCGGAATGGTTACCGCGGATACCAGGGTCGATACCAAAGTTGATGGCGGTAAGGAAAACAACAACTGGGAAGAGTGTATCAGAATTGGCACCCTGATGGCAGATGAAGCGTTGCGTATCATTGAACCTGCAAAAGCCGATGCTGACGCAAATATTTTCTGTGCCTCAAAAACGATCAAATTCCCTATAGACTCAGAAAAGATGAGGTTCGTACTACAACATTCGCCCCTGGCTGCTGAATTTGCAAAGAGCGGTGATTTCTCTTCAATTACTACACGGTTGAACCTTTTGAACATTGGGAAAGCGCAGATTCTGACCATTCCCGGCGAAGCTTTGCCAAATATTGGTTTTTACGTCAAAAGAAAGATGAACACCGAACAGCCAATGCTTTTCGGCCTGACCAACGATGCATTCGGATACATGCTGACAAAAGAGGATTTTGGTGGATTTGAGCGTTACAGCTATTGCAGCCGTACCTCTTTGGGCGAAATGACCGGCTGTATCTACGAGGATGAGGCGCTCAAGTTTGCAAAAGAATGTCCTTCCCCAACCAGGTAAGAATGCGAAAATTGGGAAATATGAAAATGTGAAAATTGAGATTTGTGAGTATGCAACAGTAAATCAATTAAAAAGAAGTTTACTTTTAAAGTAGATTTTGATTGGAGCTTTTTCATTTTCATATTTCCACATTTCCCAATTTTAAACTCATAATTACTGATTATGAACAAATTAATCAAGCGTCGTAAATTTTTGGAAGAGGGTGCAACTGTAATGGCTGCAACCGCATTATTATCTGCTCCGGCACTGGCATCGGAGAAAACGGTCCTGGTACAGCCATCAGGTAAGAAAAGGCTTGCAATGGTGGGAACCGGCGACCGCGGATCGAGCAATTGGGGCAAGTCCGTGGTTGCAAGTTTTGGCGATTATGTCGAGTTTGTTGGATTGTGCGACATCAATCCCAAAAGGGCAGAGGCTGCCAGGCAACTGATAGGAGTAGAATGCAAGTGCTATCCGGCCGCCGATTTCGACCAGATGATCAAAGAGACGAAACCCGATTTAGTCATTGTCACCACAACCGACTGTTTCCACGAGAAGTACATCGTTCGTGCCATGGAGCTTGGATGCGATGTGATTTCGGAGAAGTCCATAGCCATTGATGCCGATCAGTGCCAGCGAATTGCTGACGCTGAAGTCAGGACTGGCAGAAAAGTTTTGGTTGGGTTCAATGTGCGCCACATGAACGAATCCATCGAAATGAAGAAGATCCTTCTGTCGGGCGAATTGGGAAAAGTGATAGCCATCGATTATCAGGAACACCTGGATACATCCCATGGCGCCTCCTATTTCAGACGGTGGC
>JBBIUJ010000206.1:0-7574 GCA_037440345.1 Prolixibacter sp. | reverse complement strand
CCAACAACTTCTTGGTAATATTTTTTCTTCTGACCATGGTTGGCGATCATCCTGATCTTTTCGGCTAGCGCCGGATGGTTGGTCATGATGGCGCCGCCGTCGCCCATGCATCCAAGATTTTTGGTAGGGAAGAAAGAGGTACAGCCAATATGCCCGATGGTACCGGCTTTTTTTACGGTGCCATCCGACAAGATGTATTTGGCTCCGAGCGACTGTGCATTGTCTTCGATGACGTATATGTTATTGGTTTCAGCAAGTTTCATCACCTGCTCCATGTCGGCACTTTGTCCGAAGAGGTGCACGGGAATGATGGCTTTGGTACGCGAAGTGATGGCCTTGGCAATCCCCGGAAGGGAGATATTGAATGTCCCCTCATCAACATCCACCATGACTGGCCGCAGACCCAGAAGTGCTATCACCTCCGCGGTAGCAACATAGGTAAATGCAGGGATGATGACCTCGTCACCAGGCTTAAGTTCGAGTGCCATGAGGGCAATTTGCAATGCATCGGTTCCATTGGCGCATGCGATCACATAATCTATATGCAAAAATTCCGCCAGTTTCTTTTCGAAAATGGCTACCTCTTCACCCTTGATAAAGGCGGATGAATCTATGACCCGCTGAATCGCGGCAAGAATAGGCTGTTCCAGCTTTTTGTGCTGGGAGAGCAGGTCGACCATTTGAATTTTGTTGTGCAAAATGTTTCCCCTTCGGCTACGCTCAGGGACTGGTTCTGCTTTTCTCATTTAGTTGTTATCCTCTCAACTTTAATTATTTGGGCATTCCGCCAGAATCGACCAAAATACAATTTTCAATATTCCACCGCTGACGGCTCTTCATTCGTCATTCCAACCCGTGGTTTCGCTCCTTCGTCGCTTTACCCCGGGCTACAAATATGCCGCCACTACGTGGTTGGATTTGCGTTGGTTCTAAATTGTGGTCGGGAAACTTAGGATTGTGCAACTGCCAATTTTCACATTTACATATTTCCCAATTTTCACATTATCTCTCTTTAGTCATCCTAGTCCCCCAGTCCCCCAGTCCTCCAGTCTTTCGGTCATCTCCGTCATCTCCATCCTTCCTCCCACGGCTTCGCCTACTCAGTCACAATCAGCAACCAAGAAGGAGCAATATTGAGCGTTAAGAAAGTTGGCCGAAAACATCTGCGTTTAGTAAAACTAGCTTCGGCAGGTTATAACGCAACTACTTCAAGAACAGTACTATAAACATTAATCCCTTACTGTTAAAAAGTAAAGGGGAGATCGATTTCTGACAAAAGTGGCAATTCCCGGTCTTTTTCAGAAAGTTTCAATAATTCAGCCGGCAATTGCCAGTCAATTTGCAAATCAGGATCGTCGAACCGTATGCCTGCATCGTAATCTGGGGCATAGAGGTTATCGACTTTGTAGGAGAAAATAGCCTCTTCGCTTAGAACCACAAACCCGTGTGCAAAGCCACGGGGGATAAAAAGCTGTAGTTTGTTGATGTCATTAAGTTCAATGCAATAGGATTGTTTGAAAGTTGGTGAACCCTTGCGCAGATCGACAACCACATCCAGTATCCTCCCTGTAATAACCCTTACCAACTTTGCTTGTGAAAATGGCGGTTTCTGAAAATGCAATCCCCTAAGAACCCCCAAACCGGATTTGGATTCGTTGTCCTGAACGAATTTGGTCTTCCCTATTGCTTCGTCAAATTTGATTTGCTGGAATGACTCAAAAAAATAGCCCCGGTGATCACCGAAGACTTTTGGCTCAATAAGGAATAGGCCGTGGAATGGAGTTGAAATGAATTTCATGGTTCTCAAGTGGTCGTTGTGTTCCTTTGTGCCATCCTTGGTGGTCTTTGTGGTGAATAATAGATTTAAACACAAAGGTCTCAATGGGTAACACGAAGTACGCTAAGTAAATTTATAGCAATGATAACAGATATTGTCCGTATTGATTCTTCTTTAATAGATTACCTTGTTCACGAAGTTGGGCTTCATCGATCCATTTGTTACGAAAGGCGATCTCTTCGAGGCAGGCAACTTTGAGCCCAGTACGTTTTTCGATGGTGGCGATAAAGGAGCCGGCTTCCAGCAGGGATTCGTGGGTTCCTGTATCGAGCCAGGCATAACCGCGACCCATCAATTCAACTTTGAGTTCATTCCTGTCGAGGTATTCCTGGTTCACGGTAGTGATTTCAAGTTCGCCCCTCGGAGATGGTTTGATATTCTTCGCAATCTTAACCACTGAATTGGGATAAAAGTAGAGTCCGATGACGGCATAGTTGGACTTTGGTTTTTCCGGTTTCTCTTCGATGGAGGTGACATTTTCGTTGCCATCGAAAGTGCAAACGCCATAGCGCTCCGGGTCGTTGACCCAATATCCGAAAACGACTGCTTTTCGGGATTGTATTACCTGTTTAACTGCCTCGCTGAGAAGTTCAACAAATCCATGGCCGTAAAAGATATTGTCGCCAAGGACGAGGCAGACATCATCCCCGCCAATAAACTCTTCGCCCAGAATAAATGCCTGGGCAAGGCCATCCGGTGAAGGTTGGGCAACATACTGCAGCTCAACGCCATATTGCGATCCATCGCCCAAGAGACGAATAAATGCAGCTTGTTCTTCAGGAGTGGTAATAATCAGTATCTCCCTGATTCCGGCCAACATCAGAACTGACAAGGGATAGTAGATCATCGGTTTGTCGTATATCGGAAGCAACTGCTTCGAAGTGCCGAGCGTGATCGGATGCAGCCGCGATCCGGATCCGCCAGCGAGGATGATACCCTTCATGCTAAGAGGATAAGTTGGTTTATATGCGAAAGTACGAAGAATTTTGGAAAGAGAGATGGAACTGATGAAAAAGAGGGGGTGAGAGGACGAGGGGGAGAAAGGACGCGTCCTTTCTCCCCCCCTCTTTATTCAGTCTTAACAATCGCCAAATTTGTACCGGGCGATTCCACCAACACAGTAAAGCCCAGCGGCAGAATGCGCAACGCTACCTTGTTGTTGCCCCGAAAGGAGATGAGTTCGCCACGGACGCCCATCATCGGACCGGCAATGATTTCGACCTTCATGCCCGGAAGCAGCTCCTCCCTGGTTATCTCAACCTCCACTTCGCTTTGACCCAGCATCCGTTTGAGGATTTCTATGTCCTGGTCACGGATCACCGCTGCTTTCCCTTCAAACCGTACATATTGCATCACATTGTCGATTTGCAGCACGACATCGTAGTGTTTCCTGGTGATGTGAACAAATACATAACCGGAAATGAGCGGCATCTCGACCCATTTTTTACGGTCACTCCACTGGCGAAGCTTGCGTTGTAAGGGCAGGAAGGATTCAATTCCCTTGAATTTTAACTCGTCGTGTACCTTTTTTTCTGCCCGTGAGTGGACATAGACGGCATGCCATTGTTCGATAAGGGGTTGTTCTTTTGGGGACATATTCGGTTTTATTTAGATTAGAGCAATGTAGGAAAAGATGGGGAGACTGGGTGAGCGGGAGAGGGGGTGAACGCTTCAGCCAAAATTTGCGATAATCCTTTGTGCATTACTTTGGGCCGTTTGTGGTGAAATTTTCAAACACGAAGGTCACAAAGGATTGCAAAAAGGGACACAATCCTCTATTTTATTCATGGACTACCTTGCATTGAAGTTTGTTATTTTTTTAAATATTTTATTGTGTCTATATATCAGAATACTAATTAATTGAGTAAGTTCTGGAAGTTCCGGTCACCCCTCACCACCTCGCCCCTTCTCCCCCTCTTTTTACTTCGAAAGGCCCGACGGTGGTGCTGCATTCGCATCCGCGCCCCAGCTTTTGTTGGGCAACTCGCCCATCTGAAGCTCGAGCAGGGCTCCATTCATCAGTTCCTCATGGGTAAACCATGGTTTGTTGAGCGGTTGACCGTTGAGTTTGGCGCTTTGGATGTATTTTTTTTTGACAGAACAACCGGGCGCTTTGATGGTGAATATTTTGCCATTTTCGAGAGATATTTTTACCTCCTCGAAGAGTGGAGAGCCAATATTATAGATTGGTATTCCGGGGGTAACCGGATAAAATCCCATCGAGGAGAAAACCACGAATGCAGTCATGCCCCCGCCGTCCTCATCTCCGGGAATGCCGAAGATATTGTCTTTGAACCAAACATCCAGCAGAAAACGAATCCGCTTCTGGGTTTTCCAGGGTTCTCCCGAATAGTTGTAAAGATAAGGAATGAAGAAACTGGGTTCGTTGCCCATCGAATATTGTCCCACCATGCCGGTTCCATCAGGAAATTTGGCAAAGAAGGCGTATTTGCTTCGGCCCAGGGGTTCACGGAAGAGCTGATCGAGGGAAGCGGTAAAGGATTCCCGTCCTCCCATCAGTCCGATGAGGCCGCTGAGGTCGTGTTGAGCCTGCCATGCATAAGTATAAGCGTTATTTTCATCATAATAATCACGTCCGCCGGGCCCTCCGTCGAACTTCGGATCGATCTCTATCCAGTTTCCGGCAGAATCTTTCGGCCACATTAGTTTCTTATCAGGACGGTAGAGGTTGCGGTAGTTGAGAGATTGTTTCCGGTAGTAAGCGGCCTCTTCCGGCTTTTTAACCTCTCCAGCCATTTCTGATAGCGCCCAATCATCGAAACTGTGGGCCAGCGTAATGGCGACGCTTTGGCGATGCTCGAATCCGTGCACCATTTTTACGGTTTCCGATTGTCCTGGCCACAAGGCAGGATAAAATCCTTTTTCACGATAAAAGGTGTCGAGGATGCACTTAGTTCCATTGCGCCATGGAAGCATTGTAGCTTGTGTGGCATTTTTCAGCATTGCCTCGTATGCTTTTGGTACATCGAAATTGCGCACTCCTTTCCGATAACCATCCAATATTGTTGCGGAGGAGTGAAAGCCATTCATGGCAGGATCATCCATAAAAAGTAGTGGAAATTGTGGCAGCCATCCTCCTTGTTCATACATATTAACATACGATTGGAGCATGTCTCCCTCCATTTTTGGATGGAGAATTGACCGCAAAGGATGCATGGCGAGGTAGGTATCCCAAATCCAGTCGTCCACATAAAAATCGCGGGTGGCAGGGTGTACTTTGTGGTCGTAGCCGCTGTAGTATTGTCCGTGTTCATTGATATTGATCATCCTTTCGTACTGCCTGTACAGAGAGGTATAGAAGGTGCGGCGCTGGGCTTCAGTTCCTCCTTTGACCTTAATCTGGTCCATCACAGTAGACCACTTTTGCTCGGCACTTTTTCTGGTCCCATCAAAATCCCATGCCGGGATTTCTGCGGCCAGATTGGCTTTGGCCTGTTGAATGCTGATAAAGGAGATGGCATATTTCAGTATAACTTCCGAAGGGGTATTTGCACCAAAGCGAATCCATGCACCCGGTTTTACTTGTGATTCACCTTTTTTTGAATCGGGAACCTGAAGGTTCAGCTTTCCGGCTTGACCGACTTGGTTCACTTCACCATACACATAAGCTTTCATTCCCATAAACTCTTCCGTTCCGGAAAATGAGCATACCAGTTCCCCAGTCTCCAAGTCCCCTGGTCTCCTAGTCTCTCCGTCTCTCTGTCCCTCCGTCTTTTTCCCCATCTCCCAACTTCCCTGGTTGACAACGCGTAGCGCCAAAAATTTCTCTCCCTTACCAGGAAAGCTAAACTTGAAAATGCCGCATTTAGCGCCGGGAGTGAATTCGGTTTTGATATTGTCGTTAATGAAGTAGGTAGAATAGTAAAACGGGCGGGTTATCTCCAGATCGTGATCATAGGTTTGCCGTTTCCCCCATGTTTCAGCCGTTGGCTCCCCCAGATATGGCATGACCCCAAACAATTCACCCTTGCGGTGAGAGGAGATGGTTAGCGGGAAAAAGCTGATCTGATCATCCAGATAATCGGCACGGACAGGATAAAAGCGTATCATCTGGTTAGGCAGATGGACTGTTGGGCGGGTAGGCTGCAGAAGGATACCGACATTGCCGATGGTGGGGTCGACTGTTTCGAGATTGGTGCGGGTTTGGGCGGTGGCGGCAAATGCGGATAATAGGAAGAGAAGGGGAATGACGGAGAGACGGAGGGACGGAAAGAGGGAGGGACGGAAAGATAAAATGACTAGGGGACTGGGGGACTGGGAGACTATGAGACTTGGAGGATTGACACTCGTACCTCTTTGAAACGGTATTGAAAATAGTTTGCTTTTCATGGTAGTAGTTATAGTATGACTCAAACAGTTCAAGGTTATTTACTTTGAGACCTATGTGTGATCCTTCGGGCCCTTCGTGGTATATTTCCCAATCACAATGGGCATTATGGAATGCATGAAGGAACACAAGGTTGATGCGCAAATAATGGATACAAATGTAACTTGATTTAGGTAGAAAATCAATTCGAAAAAGATACCGTTTGCGATAACGGAATGGAAAAAGATGTTTATTTTAGCAAAAACATTTACCAACTATTATATACTGACACAAATGAAGAAAATTAGCTTTTTGTTGTTGCTTGCCCTTTTTGTATCCGGCGCTTCTGCGGCTAAATCGGGATGGGTCAATCTGTTCAATGGGAAAAATCTGGATGGATGGAAAGTTGTCAACGGTAATGCGGACTACAAAATCGTGAACGGAGAAATCATCGGTACCAGCGTCTGCAACAGTCCAAACAGTTTTTTGGCTACGACCACAAATTACGGGGATTTCATCATGGAATATGAAATGAAGATGGATCGTGGGCTCAATTCCGGCGTTCAGATCAGGAGTATCAGCGACCCGGCGGTCATGAATGGCAGGGTACACGGATACCAGGTGGAATGCGATGATTCAGAACGTGCCTGGTCGGCAGGTATTTATGATGAGGCACGTCGTGGATGGCTCTATCCAATGGAGTACAATCAGGCAGCAAAGAAATCTTACAAAAAAGGAGAATGGAACAGTTACCGGGTCGAGTGTGTTGGCAACACGATCCGCACCTGGCTCAACGGCGTACCATGTGCCAATCTGGTAGATGACATGACGGCTTCAGGTCTGATTGCGCTTCAGGTCCATGCCATTGGAGATAGAAAAGATGATGAAGGGAAAACCATCTGCTGGAGAAACATCCGAATCAAGACCGAAAATCTGGCATCCGAACAGAAGAAAACAGATGCTCCCGAGGTAAGCTATCTGAGCAATATCCTTACCAAAGCACAGCAGAAAGAGGGTTGGAAATTGTTGTGGGATGGCAAGAGCATGAAGGGCTGGCTAAATGCAAGAGATGGAAAACTTCCAACAAAGGGTTGGACCATCCTGGACAATGAAGTCGTTGCCAACCTGAAGGACAACAAAGGGGGTGGAGACATCGTAACTGACAAGGAGTACAAGAATTTCATTTTGGAGATAGATTTTAAATTTACTTCAAGGGCAAACGGCGGGATCAAATATTTTATTCAACCCAACCCGAAAGGCGAAGGGTTTTCCTCTATAGGTTGTGAATACCAGATTCTGGATGACAAATTGCATCCTGATGCTAAAGCGGGAATCAATGGCAATCGTACGCTGGCCTCGTTGTATGATCTGATCCCTGCCAACTCTCAGAAATTTGATCCTGCCCAGTCT
>JBBIUJ010000205.1:0-7601 GCA_037440345.1 Prolixibacter sp. | reverse complement strand
TCTATCAAAGTCAGATTCCAACAATTCACCCCGTTTACAATTTTTATCTCCTGGTGCGATCAAATCCAACACTTTGTTGAGCATCCATTCCTGATGTACCTTGTTTGCCGAAACATGAGCCAGTTGCATTCTGTCAATGACAACCTCCAAAGCATATTCCTTATTGGCTGCAGTAAAATCCCAACCCTTCAGCGTTGCCAATAAAAATTTGTCCAAAGTTGCTTTTTTGCTTTGAAAGGTTGATCTTAAACAATATAAACCATCTTCCGGCACGTCAAATCCATATTCGGCCAAAGGAAAAACATTAAGTTCATCTTCATTTAGACCACTGTTAATGATTTGGTCGTATTCGTTGTAGGACATGACTGTCATGGCATCAATACCTCCCATCATGAAAAGGTTTACTGAAGACAAAATCGGGATCCATTCGACTTTCAATTTTTTCTCAGAAATCAGGGCCTTCGGCAATTCATCAAATCCGCTCTTCCATATTCCTATCTTTTTACCGTTAAGCTGATCAATCTTTTCAATGCCTCCCGATTTTTTAGTGACAATCAGAATGGCCGAATGTTGTGAGATTTGTCCAACATTTACAAGGTCAGTACCCTGATTCCTGACAGACAAGGCTGTAGTTAGAAAGAGGGAAATTAAATCAGCCTTTCCGCTGAGAAGCAGTGAGGTCGCCTGGATACTGGTCGAAGGGTGAATGATTTCAACCTCTACACCGGCATCCTTATAAAATCCCTTCTCCTGAGCTACATAATAACCTGCAAATTGGGCCTGCGGCAGCCATTGAGGGGCAAACACAATTTTAGGAAGTTGCGCATGAGCTGTAAGAAAAACTAGAAATAGGATAAAACCAACGGCCAACTTAAAAATATAGCAGTTCCAATTTTTCATAAGACAGGTTTATCAATTTGAACCCTTTCCTAAAAAGAATATGCTCAAAACGTGATCCCAGCTACAAGATAAGGAATTTTACTCGCGGGATTTACAATCAGGCTTAAATATACCGGCAAAGAGAGCCTGTCTGTTACAGCAATAGATTTTTTTAAAGTACAACCAATGTTGACAAAGTTTGCGCCGGAAGCATAATAGGTTCCTTTGGCCTGATAGCCTGCAAAAAATGCCAGATCAGCGAAGGTAGACTTATGGTCGTACAGAAGCTCAAAGTACATACTCTTGGAAACGTCGGATCCATGGAAAAAGTAGCTTGCAAGAAAACTCACGGGGAATGACTTACCTCCCGATAAAAGCAACTGAGCTTCCAGCAAATGTGAAGTTGTTTTCCGACGGTAATCAAAGAAATTAAGCGCAGTAGTATCGTTAAAACTCCAGTAATCCCACAATGCAACAGTTGCAAATCCAAAAGTTTTGGAAAGATAAAAGTCCGTTTCCTGCCCTCCCGCACCGGTTAGTTTGTATGCGCCCCAGGCTCCAAGTTTAAAATCCTTCCATTGAACAGCAATACCGGGCTGGATACTCGGAGCATGCCCAATATCCAACCCTCGCCAAATATAACGACTAACCAAATCAACATTCGCTGAAATTTTTACCGGAGAAGCAGATTCTGTCTGACCTGACAATGAGAAGGCAATAAAGAAGAGGCATAACCCAACAAACAAATGTCGCCCAATAAAATTCTTTTTCATCGTAATTATTCTTTAGTTCGTTAGGGAATTGAGTACTTTTATAAATAATACTTTTGAACCTAGGCATTCTTACAAATGTAGTGAAAGCCTTTAATAAATGCTAACAAAAAAGAAGCTAAATGAGCCTTTTATTTAGGAGTTTAATCTTATCTATTAGGCATTTAAAGATGACAAAGAATCCCTATGAAATACCCATCCCGACATGTCGGGACCAATCGAATCCATCAGTTGGCGGATGGGCATTCCATGCGACCATTAAAAAACAAATTATATACGCGTGAAACTATTTTGTATCCCCTTTTCAGGCGGCAATGCTTACTCCTATTCCGGGTTTAAGAAATATATGCCTGAAGAAATTGAGCTCATAAATCTTGAACTTCCCGGAAGAGGGAAAAGAATAGCTGAGGATCTGCTAACCAACATTGACGACATGACTGAAGATCTCTTTCGGATTATCGAACCTGAAATAATGGGTAACTATGCGCTTTTTGGCCACAGTCTAGGTGCGCTGCTTTGTTTTACGTTGTGCAGGAATATCGCTGCGCGGAAGGTCAATCTTCCCGGGTACCTGTTTGTCTCCGGTCAAACTGCCCCATTCCTGATCAAACCTGATAACAGATACAGCTTACCGGATGATCAGTTCATTGAGATGCTTAGACAAATGAATGGGACTCCCGAAGAATTGTTGGCAGACAAGGATTTTATCCAATTTTTTCTTCCAATAGTTAAAATGGATTTTAAGGCCATAGCCAATTATAAACACACAATTTCTGATCCGCTCAATGTACCGATTACAGTTTTGTTAGGGAATAAGGAAAATATTAGCAATGAGGATGCTGCAAAATGGCAAATGGAAACAAACAAAGAAATTACCATTCATCGTTTTGATGGCGGACACTTTTATATTTATAACCAGACAGAAGAAATTTGCAGGTTATTATCAGAAAAAATCTTCTTATTTAGAGTGTAAAACCTCTTCCTTGTTGTTTTTATAACCGGCAATCAGGATATAAATTAAAGGGAAAATAGGCGTAAAGAAAAGTGAAAAAATAAAATTTGCCCAAAAACCCAAATAGGTATGTCTCCCTAATAGTCCGGTTACAAGACAAAGAAACAAATAAAAGCCCACTATTCCCATGATAGATTTTCTTTTTAAGTTTGACAATATTTCAAATTAATATCACGCTATTTCTTCTTAAGATCATTCTTGGGTAAAAGCATAATTAGTCCCCATTTATTTGTTGGAATTATGGCGTAAAACACCAACCAATCATTTTGATTCTCAAATCGTCCTATAGTTTTTGTTCCTGAAATACCCTTCTGTAAATCACTGCCAATTTCACCAAAAATCGGAATATTCAATTTTGAGGCCAATGTGAAAATCGATTCTTTAAAAATCCACTCCTCATAGGGTGCAGAAAGAACAGTCCCCTTTCCCGAAATTAAGATGGTATAGCAATTCCAAAGCTTTCCCAAAGATTGAACATTCCTTTTTAATTCTTCAATAGAGACATCTACAGTGACAATACCCTTAAATTCTTCCCTATATCCGTCAAACTTACTGAAAGGGATTGAATAGGTTGACATGAAAATATTACCACCTCCCGCATCAAAATAGGGTTCACTCCAGGTCGGTTTCATCAGACTCTTTGGAAGTTGATACCATTCCTTGTTGAAATAATTATACTCAGGGCCATTTAAATTTGTATAAATATTCCTATCCCCTTTCCTGTAAACATAAGTGGCATGATAAAGCGAATCCTTATAGAACTGATTGGGTTCAAACGCGATAGCACTTCCGCATATTTCCAAATTATTAAAGAGAACCGATTCAAGCAAAATCTTCATTTCTTGTTCATCCACATCTTGAAATTCTAAAATATATACCAAATCTTGCGGAATTCTTTGAACAAATTCTATAAGCCTGCTCATTTTTTTCACTATTGCTGTCATTCGGTTGTGAAAAAGCTCAACCCTGGAGTGTTTTTTGTATAATTCATTATATATCAATGATCCAGTAAGTACAATTAAGAGACTGAAGCAAACAAGAATTGCTACAAAAATTATTTTCGAAATCTTCCTTTTTAAATCTTTTGCGCTTATCATTTTATCTAATTCTTCTGGAAAATAGGATAATCAGCTCTTCTGATACTTTAATTTATAAATTCTACTTTTTATCGTCAGTATTCAACAACAATGGCAATCCCTTTTCACTGGTACCCATCAAAATTATTTTAGAATTGGGTGATTTGGCAAATTCAGAAGTAACTTCCAGTCCTTTCCATTTTAAAATCGGAATTTTAGATATATCCTCAAAACTTCTAATTCCCTCTGCCTCAATAGATTTTCTTCTCTTCTCTTTCTCTTCTACTTCAAGTTTATAGTCAAATTCATAAGACAATTGTGCTGCTACCATTTTCTTTTCAATGGATTGGGCAACGATTTCTGGCAGGCTAAGTTTTTTGATGAGATAGTCATCAATGATAATATTTCTTTGAATCAGTTGCTTATTTAAATAATACTTTATTGTCGATTGAATAACTAACGTGGATATTTTATACAGTTGTTCAGGTGTGTAATTACCAATAATTGAAGTAGATGCCGCTTGAACTTCAGGTGCGACGTATGTATTTGCATAATTTGGCCCCAGCATTTTATGTATTACAGGAATCGAATCGGTTAAGGCAAAGAACCTATAAACAAATTCAACCCTGATGGAAAGTCCTTCGGCAGTTAGAATTTGCATTGTATCGCCTTTCGTTTGAATCCTTGTATTGTAGATATACATTTTGTCCCATGGCCAAATAACCTGAAGCCCCTCCCCGTAATATTCTTCCAATTTCGTTCCGGTTAGTCCGGACCATCTAATTCCCTGCTCTCCAGAATAAATCGAAATAAAAATGCTTTTCCAGAACAAGGCAAGAAAAAATACAAAGACCAGAAATGTCATGGTAATTCCTAAGGTATGCCTTTCCCAATATCCAACGATATTCTGTTTAATAACGTGGTAGTAATGGCCGATTTTTGCAAAGAATATTTTCATTTTTTGAAATTATTACAGACCATGTTAAATTTATGCAATAAATTGATAACCTATACAGTATCAGACAATTTTCCCATAATCCATTTTGACTACTCGATCTGCTACATGAAAATAACGGTCATCATGGCTAACTGCAATCACCGTCTTGCCTTCTGCCTTTAATTTATGTAACAATATATCATAAAAATAGTTTTTAAACTGTGGATCCTGATCTGCTGCCCATTCATCAAAAATATAGATCGGTTTATCTTCAAGAAATGTAACAATTAAGGCAAGTCGTTTCCTTTGTCCCGTAGATAGATTCTGTATCGTAAACCTATCCACTTTGAACTCTGTCTTTTTGTCAATCTCCATTAATTTGAGTAAATCATTAACCCTCTTAGGGTCAATGTTTTCCAATCCATACAATTTATCAAAGAGATGAAAATCATAAAATATCGCAGAATATAGTTCCCGGTATTCAAGATAATTTGAGTCGTCTACAAGTTTATCATCTACAAAAATACTCCCCGAATCCAACTTGTTATAAAGCATGGTAAGTGCTTTCAACAAAGTGGTTTTACCACAGCCGTTCCCTCCTACTAAAAACAGTATCTCACCTCTGTTGATCGTCAAGTCTATTGGGCCGATTGAAAAATTATCATAAATTTCAGCGTCATGGTATTCAAAATAAAGGCCGCGCAATTCAATCCTGTTGAAATTTTTAAACCTGTTTTCGCCGTCAATCGGTTGTACTTCATTATGATTTGAATACTGATCCAGTTGATCCTCCAGCTCATAAATATTTTCGACAGCCAAATTGAGCTTTTCATAAGGAGGAATCATTGATACCAAAGAAGATAACGGACCAATGGCAAACAACATTGCGGTCGTGGTGCTTATGATCTCTTTTGAAAAATTAGCATTTAGCTGCGGAAGGACAAACACGATTGCTCCCAGAACAATATAGATAAATGCCTGGGAAAAAACCATATTGACAGAAAACAGATATCCCGTACTAACTTTCAGTTTTTGCACAACAGTAGAAATTTTCCTGTAATGCGAAAACAGGTCGTTACTCTTCTTCCTATTTAGTTTAATTTCTTTCAATCCGTCAAGGATGTCAGTCAGCGAATTAAAATATTCTAATTCCGCTTTGTTGGTAGCATCAAGTTCTGCATATACTTTTATATTGTTCTTGTTGAAGAGCATTACTCCTATTGCCAACATCGCCAATAGAATAACAGCAGCCGTAAGATTTAGATAGGCAATGTAGCCGAAAATAAATATGAGCATGATACCCGATTGCAATGCTGTAATCAAATATACCGACATCTGGGAAATCAATGCCGACTCCTGCGTTAGCCTGTTGTATATCTTGGCTTTTCCAATTTTTTCTATATTTAACAGATCCGTTTGACGAATTTTGTCTGATAACCTGATCCTTAAATTATTCAGAATGTCCTCAATTAAAATAACCCCTTCCACAAGAATGAACTTTTGGGAAGTAATAAAAATACCAACAACTGCTACAAACATTAATAAATAACTAATATTGAGCGATTTACCGGATTCACTCTGAGCTGCAAGATTAATCACAGCCAGGACACCCGTACTGGATAAGCCGGAGACGGCAGTTAACAAACCCATCTTAAGCAGTGGTTTATCTGATTCCTTTTTGAGAAAATGAAAGATTGTCATGTATGATTTCGATTAAGGTACTTTTTCAGTTTTCATTCGTAAGCCGATCAAATAATTTCTTGGTTAACAAAGCATTACCCTCCAGGTTTGGCTGTTTTAACATATCCATGTGTCCGCCGAAACCCTCAAACACTTCGTATTGTGAAGTTAATTCAATCCATGCACCCCTGCTTATTTTCTGATTAAAATTAGTTATTTCGTCTGATGCTTCAATCTGATAAACAGGACAATTTACAAATTTATCTTCCGCCCTGGCATTTAAGTATCTTCGGTAGGAAACAATTTTGGAAAGGGCCGCCTCCTTAATTTCCTCATCAAGAAATTCAGCATGATTCTGCTCGATATACAATATGGCATCGTTTAAATATTCCTCAGAACTCCAATCAATTGGCTCCAACTGCCGGTAACTGTCCAACAATACTATTCCCCCAACCTCTCTGCCACGTTTTTGAAGTTCAATCGCCAGATCATACGCCATATTGCCGCCCGCTGAATGACCAAACAAATAAAAAGCGCCCTCTCTTTGCAAATTGACTAAAATATCGGCCATTGATTTTGCCGGGTCGGTTGATTCAATAAAGTTCAATCCGTAAACAGTATGATTTTCAAAATATTTCACATACTCCATATAAGCAAAGGAATAGCCTATCCCAGGAGGCATGAAGAAAATACTCTTTCCGACTACCTGATTTAAACGGATGTAATCACTATCCATATTTTTCAGCCTTTCATCTGTACCAACAATAATTTCAGCCATCTGTTTGATCGTTGGATGCTGAAATATCAGGTTCAAATAGGTTTTTTTGCCCAGCCTCTTTTGAATCTTGGACATCACCCTGATTGCTTTGATGGAGTTTCCGCCTATCTCAAAGAAATTTTCTTGGGAGCTTATGTTTCCCCTGTGGAGTATTTCCGACCATACTTCTGCGATGGCTATTTCAGTTTCGCCGACTGGCTGGATATATGACAACATATCCATATTATCATTGGAATCCGGTAACGGAAGAAATCGAAGATCAATTTTTCCACTTGCTGTGCGTGGAAATTCCGCAAGTTTTACAATGTATCCAGGAATCATAAAGCCAGGGAGTTGAGAGACTAAAAACTCTTTCAGACTACTGCTCTCAATATCGGTCGGAGAGGTAAAATAAGCGACTATTTCCTTGTTGTCGCCTTCTTCGATTATTTTGATAACGGCCTCATTAAGATTAGGATACTTAACCATG
>JBBIUJ010000204.1:0-7618 GCA_037440345.1 Prolixibacter sp. | reverse complement strand
CTCAGGGACAGCTTGGTGCTTCTGCAGCTGGCCTGTTTCCGGTTAGGGGGACTATAAGATTTCCAGTGGTTGAAATTGAAAGCAGGATAATAATAATGAGCTTGCAGAATGCCCAGCAATTTTATGGAACAACGGGATTATCTACCGCCATTCTGATCAAGGAGGACGACAACAGAAACAGTGCACACATCAGGAATCAAATAGATGCAATGCTTACTGATGAATTTCGCACCAAAAGCTGGGAGGAACTTTCACCTGAAATTGTTGAAATGATTGATAGTAATATAGCAGCTGGTTATTTCTTCAAGGGCACTTTTTATTTGATTCTTTGTTTTATGATCTTCAGCACAATGGCTATGACAATGTATGAAAGACGACTAGAATTCGGAATAATGATTGCTATTGGAATGCGTAAAATGAATCTTTCTCTGCTTATTTTTTCGGAGATTCTTATGATCTCAATTTTGGGAACAATATTTGGTCTTGGGTTTGGTTACTGGATCACTCAACTTCTGCATCAATATCCTATTCCATTACATGGGGTAATTGCCAATACGATGAAAGAATATGGTTTTGAGCCAATGTTTTTCTTTTCAATCGGCACTGATATCTATTACCGGCAACCTTTGATTATTCTTTGTATGATAATTGTGATTTTCATTTCCCCAATAATCACACTCAGAAATCTTAAAGTTATCGACGCTCTTAGAAGTTAAATGAAGTAGCAATTAATTCTACTTGTCATATGATAATATCTATTGCCTGGAGAAATTTGTGGCGAAAGAGCTTTAGAAGCTTGATAATAATGAATGCCATTTCGGTAGGGATTTTCGCCGGATTAATATTGGTTGCCTTCTCCAAAGGACTCACAGAACAGCGGATTTCTCAGGCACTTAATACTGAAATTGGGCATATTCAGATTCACCGGCCTGATTTTATCGTTCGTGAAGATTTTAATTTAATAATCCCAAACTGCGATTCAATTAATCATGTATTAAATCAAATTCCGGAAATTTCGGGTTACTCTTCCAGATTAATCATCAACTCAATCGCATCATCAGCCGAAACTGGAACCAATGTAAAGATAGTCGGGGTGGATCCTGAACAAGAAAAGTGTGTTAGCGAACTCCACAACAAGCTAATAGAGGGTAACTATTTTGAAAAGAATAAGAGCGTCCCTGTCATTATCGGATTGAAGCTGGCAGAAAAACTCAAAGTAAAACTGAACTCGAAGATTCTACTCCAGATGAGGGATGAAAATGACAATATAACTCCCGGTGTCTTCAGAATTGGGGGTATCTTCAAAACATCCAACTCAGTGTTTGACGAGTACTCTGTATTTATTTTGAAATCTGATTTTGTAAGATTCACCGGAATAGATTCGGCATCTGCACATGAAATTGTAATCTTTTTAAAAGATTTCAGGCAGTCTCCAAAAATAAGGGGCGAATTGAATAAACTTTTTTCTGCTCTTGAAATTAAGTCGTGGAAGGAACTTGACGTGATTTTAAACTTTCTGAGTGATGAAGTTGATCAGTATTTTTACCTGCTCATGGTTTTTATTTTAATAGCATTGATCTTTGGAATTATCAATACCATGATCATGTCCGTTTTGGAGAGGATCAAGGAGCTGGGTGTGCTGATGGCAATAGGAATGACCAGGTTAAGGATCGTAAAGATGATATTATTCGAAACTGTATTTTTGACCCTATCAGGGGCTGTAATAGGCATTATAGCCGGATTGGCATTCATAAAATATTTTGGACAGCAGGGCGTTAACCTTTCGATCTGGAGCAAAGGATTCGAACACTTGGGGTTTAATCCGATCATATATACTACAATTGAACCCGTGTATGTTTTTATAACAGCAATCTTGGTTGTTCTGACAGGATTACTTGCGGCAGTGTTCCCGATTGTAAAAACAATTAAGCTGGACATTGTGGAGGCTCTGCGGAGTAAATAATGTGGTGATAATTAATCATTAAAATCACTGTAAAGATGATTGACAAAAAATATGTTTACGCATTCATGGCCGCCTATACTTTGATTTTGTGGCTGGTTCTGTTGTTAATATTTAAATCGCAGCGCAAGGCGTTTTTATTTGGTCTGCCGTTTCTCATTTCCGGCCCGATTTGCGAATTTCTTTACATCCCTGAGTACTGGACTCCAACATTTCTAGTACAGTTCAGTATCGATAACCCCATCAGAATATGGCAATTCGGAATTGAAGATTTTATCAGTGGATTTGCCTATTCCGGAATTTGTTTTGGGGTATTTGAACTGCTTCATAAAAAAAGAACCGGTAATAATTCCGTTCTGATTAAATTGCCATTCCGAACATTGAGCATAATGATACTTCTAGGCTCGCTGATTATCTCTGTAATGTATTTTGCGCTTAATTTCAAAGCGATAGATAGTATTAACCTGGGGATGTTTATTACAGCGCTTTCTTTCTATCTCTTTAATCAGGAATACTTAAAAACAGGAATTTTGACTGCTGTGATAATCACCATTTCGCACTGGCTTTTTATGGCCTATATATGTTTACCCTTGTTCCCCAATATGATTGGGGCGTTTTGGAAATGTGATATAAACAACAGTGTACTTATCACTGGAGTTCCTTTGGATGAAATGCTTTGGGCTGCATCATCCGCATTTCTTTCCGGACCTGTATATAGGATTGCCTTTTGCAATGCTTCCGGCAGCTTAAGTAAGTTTATTCCCCGTTTAAGTCCATGATTTGAACGATTTCCCGGCAGAGTAATGTTCTCCTGAAAGTTTCAGATTAGCCAAGAAATAATATCTTTGGTGAGTACGGATTCAGAAATTTCTCCAACATACTATCGCAAGGGAATAAAACCCAAAATCAACGAACAAAGATGAACCATAAAGACCGTTTTTATGCCACCATCCATCATCAGCCGGTTGATTGTCCTGCTTCCTGGCTCGGTCTGCCCGTACCATCAGCTGAAGCCCAATTGCTGAAGTATTTCAGGGTTGGCAGCATCGATCAGCTTCGGAATGTGATTGATGATGATATTTATCCCATAGAAGTCCCTTACAATTATCCGCCTTCGAACCATATTGCCTGTGCTTTTGGTTTTGCCAAAGTCAATCATCTGGATACTCCGGACGAAAGGACTCTAACAACGCCTGGCTTCTTCGAAGATTATGAAAATCCGTCTGATGTAGGTAAATTCAACTGGCCCGATCCGGCCAAATACCTCGATCGGGAAGAGTCGCTCCGGAGAGTTGCTTCGGCGCCTGCTGACCGCGTTAAGATGGGAATTCTGTGGAGTGCCCATTTTCAGGACGCTTGCGCTGCTTTTGGTATGGAAAAAGCTTTGATGGTGATGCTTTACAATCCTGAAATGTTTCGTGCGGTAATTGACCGGATTACGGATTTTTACTTGAAAGCCAACGAAATGTTTTACGAATCGACCATAGGAATGCTCGATGCCATTTTGATTGGGAATGATTTTGGAAGCCAGACCTGTTTGATGGTCGACCCTGACAGTTTGAGGGAATTTGTTTTCCCCGGCACCCGCAAACTAATTGAGCAGGCCAAGAGCTATGGACTAACAGTAATGCATCATTCGTGCGGATCTATCTTCCCAATTATTCAGGATCTGGCCGATTTGGGTGCGGACATTATTCATCCTATTCAGGCATTGGCCAACCAAATGGACGCGCCTAACCTGAAAAACCACTTTGGAGGGAAAGTGGCTTTTTGCGGCGGAGTGGATGCCCAAAACCTGCTGGTAAACGGTTCCCCGGAGGAAGTTGCCCGAAAAGTTTTCGAACTGAAAGAACTGTTTAAAACTGGGTTGGTTATTTCTCCGAGCCACGAAGCTATTTTACCCGATATTCCCCCTGCCAATATAGAAGCTATGTTTTACTCCTTAAAACATTAACAATGAATAGGAGATTTTTCATCTGCATTAATTAATACCCAAAAAGAATACCATACAAATGATCGCACCTAACCCAATAATCGGAACAGGACTGCATGCCATTGGCGGAATTTCGGCATCAAGTTGCTATTTGCCCAACAGCCAAACACGGCAATGGTCATGGGGAACATTCTGGATAGCTCAGGCGCTTTTTGCATGGGTGATCATGCCGCTTGTTGTTGGCTGGCTCACCGTCCCCGGTTTCTCTCAGGTTCTCATTGATGCACCATCCAAACCATTTTGGATTGCATTTTTACTTGGAGGGGTGTATGGTTTCGGAGGCATGTCTTTTGGTAAAGCCATTAGCCAAATCGGATATTCCCTGACTTACACCTTGTCGATCGGTATTTCTGCCGTATTGGGGACTATCTTTCCCCTTTTGATCTTTGGTGGCCTTGGCAACTTTTTTACAAAACCAGGCGGGGGTATTGTCCTGTCGGGAATGATCCTATCCATACTTGGTGTGGTTATCTGTGGGTGGGCAGGCTTCAAAAAGGAAAAAGATTTGAATCTTGCAGATAAAGGGAAAGCAGGATTTAACATGACAATCGGTTTGTTGCTAACTATTGTCGCGGGGGTGCTTTCCGGTGTTTTCAACCTTTCACTCGAATACGGCCAACCGATTGCAGATATGGCGGCCCGCAACGGTGCGGGCTATTTTGAGGGTAATGCGAAGATGGTTATTTCAACATCCGGATGTTTTGTCGTTAACCTCATTTGGTTTGTGGTAGCAGGTATTCGAAACAGAACTTTAAAAGAGTTTCTTCCGCAAGATGGTTTGTCAGAAATGATGATTGTTCGTAATTGGCTATGGTCAGCTTTGGCAGGGACTCTTTGGACGATGCAGTTTTTCTTTTATGGATTGGGGCATGTCAAAATGGGAAACTTTCAGTTCGCGAGTTGGGTGCTACATATGTCGATGCTTATTTTCTTCAGCTATATCGTGGGAGTGTTGATGAAAGAGTGGAAAAGCATTAAACCCAAAACCTATTTTGTTTTGATTATAGGCTTGATAACTCTTGTCGTTTCATTCTGTATCACCAGCTACGGAAGTTATATTGGCGAAATGATGATAAATAATAGTCACTGACAACCAAATACTGATTTATTGCATCTTAGTATTAAACTTGGTATTATGGGTTTTGTTAAGAGAACAAGCATCATCTTAATTGTTATTGTAACAATTGGCTCATCTTGCAATAAGCATTCCTACGTAAATATGCCTTACATAGGCACAAAACTAGATGTACTTGCCAGTAAGTTCAAAGGCGTTACTAAATTATGTACGGATCTCAGTATTATGAGAGAAAAAATTACATCTCTTCAAAAGTTCATACCTACATTGGATGAGACATCTTCAATTTTAGAATTAAGGAAAAAAGTGGCGGCAATCAAGAGTAGAAATGACAGTATTGCATCAATAGTTGATAAGTTAGCAACCAATGGAACATCCCGAACTTTAATTGACGGTTTGAAGGGAGATTTGACTGCACTCTCACTTAAAGTTATTACTGATAATGATATTATGACATTACAAATTAGAAGCAATGGTTCATCTAGCATTATTCAAACATACCAATTGAATGAACTTCTTGTAACTAATAATGAGTTGGGTAAGCAAATTGCCGATGTTCAAAAAACGCTGAATAGTCTTACTGTCTTTTCTGGAGATTCAGCGACACAGGTGGCTGTTGATGTATTGGTGGTTCAAATGAATTGTGAGAGGGAGTGTATTCAAATTGTCTTATCACCCATTTAGGTTTGGAGCTAGTCTAATATCACGGTTTATAATGAACGTAGGGTTCTTGCCATCAGAAAAAAATAATCTGTAAATTTGAATTTATGAATGACAACCTGTCTAAATAATTATGACTACTGCTTTAATTCCTTATTGATAATGAAACGAATTGGGTTTTGGAACCGTTTTCTGGCAACCTGGATAGATGGGCTTATAATCTGCATCACTTTAAAAGCATTCTTTTTCCTCTCATTAGCATCTCCTTTTACCATTTACTTTCCTTTTGAATTCACCTTCTTTATTGCTTATCTGTCTTATTCAGCGATAATGATTGGTTGGAAAGGACAGACTATCGGAAAATGGTTGCTTAATATTAAAGTGGTATTCAATGTTGATACCAGATTGAATTTTCCAAAGGCAATCCTACGCGAATTAATATTTAAGCCAATTTGCGGAATTATCTTCTTTTTGGGCTTTATCTGGATTGTCTTTGATAAGCATAAGAAAGGTTGGCATGATGTATTTATAGGAACAAAAGTTGTCGAAGCAAACACGCCTTACCAAATAAATAGTTATGCCAGATATACGATGGTCTTATTATTTTTCACTATGTCTGCTAGTTACTTCTGGGGAGCATATACAATCTGGAGGCATGCTGATTACGAAAGAATTTCGCATCCTATTGAATATCCTTTTTTGAAACGAAACGTTAGTATGGCAATTGAGGTTTCATCAATAAGTTATATAAAAGATACTTTATATGGCAGTTGGGTTCAAAAAAATGGAATATCTCCAAAAGATTATTTGGTCAAAATTGCTTCCGATCACCAAATAACTTTACTAGGTGAAATGCATGACAATGCAGAAAATCTTAATTTTCTAAATAGCATAATACCTGACTTATACCATCAAGCGGGTGTAAGGGCAATATGTTTGGAATGTCTTCCGTATACCCTGAATAGTAAAATCGATAAATTAATTACAGGAGAAACATTTGACCGCGATTTACAATTGGAAATAGCCAGAAATGGCCCATGGAGTGCGTGGGGTGGTGAAGGCTACTGGAGAATTCTTGAGACAGCATGGAAACTTAATAATACGATAACGGATGAAAATCGTAAGATAAAAGTGTTTGGATTAGATGAGGAATGGAAAGGCCCGAATATTGCGATGGTCCTCAAAGGTGATGATGGGATAAAGTCTCCTTTTACCGAGAAATTTAGAGTATTTACCTTTGCTAAAGATCTCCAAAAACTATGGCTAAGAGACCAATTGATGACCTATCATCTGGAAAGTGATGTAATCAATAAGAAAATTAAAAGTGTGGTTTTGGTTGGGCTTGATCATTCAATGACAAATTTTGCCCGTCCAATTGTTGCGGAAAACAAAGTCAATGTAAAAGAACCGCGTTTTGGTGTTTTGTTAAAACAGAAATTTAAGGACGATGTTTTCCAAATTGGGTTATATGCAAGTTTAAGGAAATCCGATAAGTCCTGTATGAATGACTTTCTGGAAAAAATAATGCAACCATTTGAAGAGAAAGGCGTTGCGTTTAGCATGGCCGATTCTCCTTTGAGGAAACTCCGTGACAAAGAATCAGCGTATTTTGATTTATATCCTTCAATAATATTAGACGATTTGTTTGATGGCTATATATATTTGGGGCCATTAAACAAGCTTCATAAATGTAACTGGACCAAAGACTTTATATCGAAAAGAATGTTCATTCAAAACAAAACATTTTATAATATAAAGCTAAACCAGGAATTTAAGAATGAAAACGAAATGAATGATTACATGGATCAACTATCTCGAAAATAGGAAGGATTGAATATAGATAATGTGCCTCTTTGACGCTCAATTCGAACCTGGGATCCTCCCGACCCAGTCGGGATGCGCTACCGATAACATTTGAGAAAAAAAAGAG
>JBBIUJ010000203.1:0-7619 GCA_037440345.1 Prolixibacter sp. | reverse complement strand
AGTTCCCTGACCAATTTCCTGCCAGGAGCAGTGGAATATGCATTTTGCCAACCCGCCAGTTCATCCAGAACATACAAACCAAGGGAATCGCAGTAATCCAGGAATACCTGATCGGGTGGATAATGAGAACAACGAATCGCGTTCATGTTCATCGATTTGATCAGCTTCACATCGTCGAGATTGATCTGGTTGTTGAGACACCTCCCTGTTTCGGGCCAAAAAGCATGACGGTTGATACCCTTCATCTTGATTTTGGTACCGTTCAGATAGATACCATCCCCCTGGCGGATTTCGATGGTCCTAAAACCAAATTTTTGCACCAGCGTGTACATTCCATTCTTGTCCTCACCCAGTGTGATCTTCGCAGAATAAACTACCGGAGTTTCGGCTGTCCAAAGTTCAGGATTGGAGACCTTACAACTCAAAGTAACAACAGAGTCATTTTGGTTCGCTTTCACGGAACAGAAACCAACGACCTTGTTTTTCACATCCAGCAGCTCTGCTGAAATAGTTCGCTTTCGCTTAAGATTTTTGGTAAAGACATCCATGGCAAAAGAGCCGTCTGCTTTGGCATCGATGGCTACTCTCTCAATGTGCTCTTGCGGAAAAGCCTCCAGGTACACAGGACGGAAGATTCCGCCAAATACCCAGTAATCGGCGAAACGTTCAGCCCTGTTGACAGATGGGTCGGCGGACATTTTGCTGACAGTTACTTCCAGCAAATTGGATTGTCCATACTTGAGCAGTTTTGAAACATCGTACCTGAACCTGTAAAATGCACCCTGATGAATGGCTCCGGCCAAAATGCCATTAATTTTCACTTCGGTATCGGTCATCGAACCTTCGAAAACGATGAAAACATCCTTCCCATTCCAGGATGTTGGTACATTAAATGAATGTTTGTATATCCCTTTTTCATCGGCGAATTTGAATTTTTTGCCATAGGTGCGGTAGTCGCGGCCATAATCGTATTCGCCAAATCCCTGTTGTTCCCAATGTGAAGGAACTTCAATTTTGCTCCATTGTCCGCTGTTCCGCCCTGAAGTACAAAAGAAATCCCAGGTTTTGGTGTGGGTATTGTCGGTCCCGGAGAGGTATTGGATTACTTTTTGGGTTGGAGCGGCAACTGAAATAAACCCAGACAAGAGAAGAAACAGAAAGGCCAAAGTCAGTTTGTCCGATTGCATTTGTCTAAATTTTAAGACCTTCGAGGTTTTAAAAACCTCGAAGGTCTTGGTTTAATTATTTTGAAACTGCGCAATGGTTACGGGTCCCAATAATCCCGATGGCATTGGCTTCCAGTTAGCCGCATCAAACGGTTTGTAATCGATGTTTACAAAGTTGATTTCATGGTAATTGCGCCAAACCACCTTTTGCTGGTCCATCTGCCGTATACGGTTGGCCATCAGGTTGGCCACTTCAATTTCGATCGTATTGGTTCCGGGTTTAAGCAAGTGACCGATTTTGGTGGTGAAAGGAATGCTCCAGAGAATTCCTGCATCTTTCCCATTGACCCTCACCCTGGCGCTTTCGCGTACTTTGCCAAGATCGAGCAAATATTCACCTGAAATTTTCTTTCCCAATTCAAAAGTCGCCTTATACACCGCCGATCCTGAATAGTTGTTGGCCAATTTGTCGGGAAGTTCGGTCCATGAGACCAATTGCTTAAGCTCAGTAGCAGCCGGCAGATTTGTGCCACCCTGGGTAAATTTCAAGTTCCATGGTCCCGGGATTTCAATAGCAGCTTCTGCCTTCTCCAGATATTTCCAGGAACCTGATTTCAGACTTTTCTGTGAAACCAGCACAAACATCGCCTCTCCCGGCCTCATTTGCAGACGGACGTTTAGCTGGCTTTTGTCGGATTTGATTTGAGCTGCTCCTGTTAATCCCGATTGAGGATCAAGCAACAGGCAACTGTATCCTTTCTCATTGATCGGGACAAAGCCATCGATGGTTTTTGCGGAATGGTTGACCAAATAATAATAAATGCCCTGGTCACTTTTTCTGCGTATGTAATTGATACCCATATCAAGAAGGGTTTCCCGCATGATATTTTTCGATTCCAGGGCAGTCTGAACATGGTTGGATTGCAGGATCTCTCCTTTCCCAACTTTGGCTGATTTGATATTTCCTGCCATTCCTATCCATTGAATAGAATTCAGCAAATCTTTTTGCTGAGCCCTTCTTGCTGCCAGGTTGTTCAGTCCGGGAACATCTTCAGGCATCCGCTCAAAGATTACTTTGGCTCCCTGACCGGCCAGTTCCAGAATCCGTTTCAGGGTTGCTACCGGTATATGCTGACTGGCAGGAACCACCAGTGTACGGTAGGCACTTCCTGATTTGGTGGTGATTTTCCCATCCTTAACTGTCAATCCGTCGAGAAGCCTGTCCGAAACATAATCGAGCGAATATCCCTGCTTTGTCAACTCCTTGTTGTCCTTGCAAAAAGGAGTTGGATAAAGCCATTTGTCAATGGAATGGATGGTGAGCATCATATCGGCGCTTTCGGGTTTCATCCAGACATCGTACACAGGCCAGTAAATCAAAAGGTCATTGTCGGCTACTCCGCTTTGAAGAATGGTCTGGCAGCGGGTAATGTATTGGTTTAATCCGTTGATATGGGGCCAGAAACTATTGGCAGGTGAAAATTCTACTGAGGCGTAAAACAACCAGCCGGGCCATCCCGCGTTAGCCGGTGAATAGGCTGTTCCATGGTAATAAACATGGTTCACTCCGGCCAGAAACGCCTGTTCCACTTCAGGTTTACACTGTGAAAGCGACACCTTGAAATGTTCGCCTAACCATGTAAAGGTCTCACTTGAGGTCAATCTTTTACCCGAAACATTGGCAGCCGAGGAGGCAAATTTCATCATAACCGGATCGGGATCGACATTGCGGACATCGGCACTGTCGCGGCGAAGACCGGGAATATCAAAGTGACTGCTTCCAAATGTCTCGCATTCCGGAATATCAACGGTAGCATAAAGATCCAGCAGGTTGCCGGGCGAGCCGTGCGCCTGGTTCCGGGTGAGACTGCCCTTGCCATGTGCCCAATTGGTCCAGGTTTGTGTAAAGTTCTCATGCAGCATATCCGAAATTGTCTCGCGGTAATCGCATTGAACCCGCCTTGAGATATCGGACAAAGGCACTTTTTCCGAAAGTTCTCTCAGGTAGGGCATTAGGGAATAACCTCTCCTTTTTTCAAATTCCTTAAAAATAGAGGCCGACCAGTTGGTGCCGTAAACTTCATAACTATCGTTGAAAAACGATCCTACTCCATGATTGGTTTGGCTAAAAGCGGAGTCAAACCGGGAAAGATAGCGTGTGGTTGCCTCTTTTGAGAAATGGTCGAAGGTCAGTCCTTCACCTCCCGGCGCCGCCCGCTTCACTTTCTGCAGTGTCTTTCCGCTGAAGGCAGCATAGATTTCCCAATCCTGCTTTTCTGCCACCCACGACAGCATTCCGTCGGGTTTCACCAGGGAGGTCAGATCTTCTATTTTACCGTCCTTTCCATATGCGGTGACTGCCTGCAGAAAAGCTCCGGCCTCCTGTTGTTTTTTATCTGTCGGTAGAATCTTTTCAGGAATCTTTCCTCCGGCAGGAACAGAATATTTTTGCAGGATCATTTTCGTCGCCGCTTTTTGAAGAGTGATCTGGGGTCCGCCGAAAGGCCAGCCGGTTCCGGTATTCATATCGATACCCATGCCGTTTTTACGCGCCTCCCTGACCGAAACGTCGAGCATCTTCATCCATTCAGGAGAAAGGAAGGAGAGGTATTTCGCCTCATAACCCACCGCTCCGTAAATTGGGGTAATTTCCAGTCCGCCGAAGCCGGCTTTCCCATACCTGGAAATCAGATCAACGAGATTTGGCTCATCGACGGCGCTTCCCATCCACCACCATCGGGCCCAGGGTTTTGATTCTTTGGTGGTATGCGGCCATCCGGTTTGGGATTTGGTTTCTTTGGGAATGAAACTCATCAACCCAATAAAAATCAAGCACATCAACAATCCATGGGGGAGGATTTTTGTTCGATTTCTCATATTCAGTTAGTTTTGATCTAAAATAGCCTCTTAATGTTTGTCACAATTGATTACCATGAAAGTTGCAACAGTGAAACGCCCTGTCTGGGCAGCGCCATCCTGATGGTGGCTTTCCCTTCTACAATTTTAATCCATTCAGGCGAGGTAAACAACTGTAATTGACCGGCTTTTTCAAGTTCTGCAACATGTTCCGGAGTCGGGTTTTGCGGCGATCCCATTTTCTTCCACAAGGTGTAGGAGTTGCTGAATTGCTGATCAATCCTGTAGCTGGTCAGCAGTGCCTTGCCTACCGGGATACCTTCCAATTTGATGACTACCGGCGATGCGGGAACATCCAAATTGTTGCTATCGTGATAGTTCCAAACCATTACAGTTGCCCCGTTTTTGTCTTTTGCCGCCAGGGCATTGATGTCGGGCTTCTCACCCCGAACGCTTTCATCTCGTACTTTCAGAAAATTATAGGCCAAATTATTCTGCTCCACCACCACCCGGTTTCCCTTCATCATGCCATACATCCTGAAAACATTGAGGACAGGTTTGTCCACCCCGTTTGTGGACATGTCGCGGAAACCGGCAAACCAGGGTTGCTCTTCAAATTCAAAACCCCATGTAACGGCGCCAAAAAGGTTAACGCCATAGTGGTCGGCCAATTGGTATTTGCGGGCAAAAGCGGCGGCGGTGTAGCTTGAGTACATGGTGCCGTTGCGGTAGGCGTTCTGGGGGTAATCGACCTCCGAGCAGGCAGCGCACCCCTCGGGATCGGACTCACCGATAATGATTGGAAGTTTTTTTAGCTTGGGGTAGGATGCCACTGTTTCGAATCCTTTGCTAATGTCGCGCAGTTGCGTCCCCAGGTTCATTTGCACCATTCCGTTCACCAATTTGGGACTGCCTTTCGCATGAAAACTAATAAAATCCAGCGGTGCGCCGTTTTTACCCGTGACATAGTTTTTGCCCGTCAGGACATGGTCCAAGAAAGTGCGGAGAAATTTGGCAGCCGACTCACTACCGGGACCTGTCGTCTCCGGACCGCCAATCCTGGCTGTGGGCAGAGCCCTTTTGACAGCATCGGCGGTATAATCATACAACTTGATGTATTCTTCGACAGTCCCCCGCCAATAACCGATGTTGGGTTCGTTCCACAACTCCCAGTACCAGCTTTCCACCTCTTTTTTGCCGTAACGGCTAATCGAGTGTGATACCCACTGATAGACCAGTTCAGCCCATTTCCTATAATCTTTTGGCGGATAGGCCCAACCCGTATAAATATCGTTGTAGGCAGCTCCCGGAGTCCAGTGGTGGCGGTAAGGTTCGGGTTTTATCGACAATGCCTGGGGCATAAACCCGATTTGTGCAATGGGTTTCATCCCTCTTTCGATGTAGGTATCGAATATCCGGTCGATAATGGTCCAGTCGTAAACCGGATTGCCATTGGCATCTTCTGTATAGGCGTTGGTCGAGCCCCATTTCAGGGCATAGGTACCTTCGCCGGTCACCAGCAGGCTGTGCACCCGCACATATACCGGGACCGGGCTTAAAGCTGCTATCTCGGAAAGAAGCTTCTTCCCGTCTTTCATGTAGGTGTAATTGGGCTCGTCGTATCCCCAGCAAGCCCAGATGGGCTTCATCGACCCTATTTCCTTGTTGAGGTTGATGTTGATTGAAACGGTATCGGAGGAGGCGCTTTGGGCAGTGGCTTTTCCGTCAGGGATAAATGCCATGAGAGTGAGAAGGGCAAGGAGGAGTTTGGAGGGATATTTCAGTTTGCTTTTTGACATCTTCAACGTTTTCGGGCTTTGCGTTCGTGCGGGTTACGGAGCACAAAGTTTAAATTTATTACTAAAGTTCATTAGAATACAAAGCTCCAAGTTTGCAAGTCATCCCGCCTGACACAAAACCCGTGTCGTTAGCTGCTGGCCTTTGATTGCAAATAGTTTATTTCGTTTTATAATATCCTTAGTCTGTTTCATATTAGTCATAAATAATACGCTTTAGTAGATAATTATAAACTGTAAATCGAAAGTGTAGTCTAACATATTGTTAAACAATCAACTCTTCACAGTTTAGGATTACAGTAACAAGTTCTTAACATTAGTGATACTATTAATAATTTACTGTTTCTTTTCTGGGGCAATCTTTGTTTGCTCAATCATTGAGAGTATATTATCAATCAGAGCCAATGTTTTATTGTTTGATAATTGTAGTTTCTCTTGCTCTATGTTATATTTAAAACTAACAGAGTCAGTGATTAGTCCTAATAACTTAGGAAGTATGTTTAAGATTTTCAAAGATTTATTAATCTCAATCAAAGGATTAGACTTAATCAATGCATTAAATAATGAAATAACATTATCTCTCTCTTCATACCTATAATGTATAGAACATTCTCTTAACTGTGTATTATTAATATCATTATCTGAAGATAATACTTTTAAGTCATGCTCTATATTAGCCAATGTGTCTAATTGGGTAGTATTTGTTGAATCTTTTAAAATTTCATTGATATTTTTATGCCAAAAAGAATGTAAATAGTCAGAGTTGTTGTATCCATAGAGGTGTTTGAATCCCTCATAAATGACGACATTAATACGTCGGAGATTTAATTGCTTTTCAAGATAAGATTCAGAACTTAAATAGGCTCTTAAAGCACTTGCCAAATCCAAATAGATAAATAATACATGAATACCTGGATAAATTGTTTGAATCAATGGTTCGAGACCAGCAGAAAAGGTGTTATCAAAACTAAGTTTTTCTTGTACTAACCTAAGAGTCTTGCATTGTGCAACAATACTATCTAATTGTTCTGCAAAATGAATTAACTTTTCATCAAGCTCATTAAATAATTTATTATTATTGTCTGAAAAATAGTTTATTTTTTCCCATATATCAATATCATAATTATTGGTCGAACATATTAGTGGTATTTGAAGCTTTTGGATGTATTTTTTTATAATAATCGTTATATCATCTAATATCTTTAGAAAGGCACTTGTTCTTATTGTTTCTTTATCTTCACTTATTTGTGATAAATAATTGTGGACTTTTATTGGGTCTGAATCATAGTGAATCGTCAAATTTCTCTTAGATCTATCTTCTCGTTGTGCAAAAATGTTTTCAAATTCTTTGGCTCGTTGCTCAATTCCAACAACATCAGCAATAAATTCATTGTCATTTATCTGCTCCGCAAGATTTTTGATTATATTCCAAAATGCATTTCTCTTATCTTTTCCAAAACCAAACAAATATCTATATCCTTCAATTGTTATTGCATTCACGTATTTTAGGTTACAACGCTTTTCGGAATTAGAAGTAGTTCTAAAATCAGCCCTAAGAAATGTACTTAAGTCTAAATTTATAATTAAAGAAAATATTTGAAGTTTTAATAGTGTTTTCCGCAAACTATTATTTTCTCTGTTTTCAGACCCCCTTACATTTAATTGCTCTATACTTTCCAATGAGCTAACGCAGTCGCAAAGTAACGGAACAAAACACGAAAAATTACTTCCCACGTTGTCGTACAAATTTTGTATTGATTCTTTTGTTGCTGGAATTTGAGACATTTATATATTTGGTTTT
>JBBIUJ010000202.1:0-7712 GCA_037440345.1 Prolixibacter sp. | reverse complement strand
ATGAGCCCGGAGTTACGCGCGATCGTAATTACGGTAAATCCATCTGGAACGGCAAAGAATTTTCGGTCATTGATACCGGGGGCTATGTCTCCGGATCGGAAGATGTATTTGAAGGAGAGATCCGCAGACAGGTTAACCTTGCGATAGGCGAGGCCGACCTGATCCTTTTTCTGGTGGATGTCGAAATGGGTGTCACCGACCTCGATATGGAGGTGAACAACCTGCTCCGTAAAAGCAAGAAACCCTACATGACGGTTGTTAACAAAGTCGACAACCACAAACGCGCACTCGATGCCAACGAGTTTTACACAATGGGGGTGGAAGAAATTTTTTGTGTCTCCTCCATCAACGGATTGGGAACAGGCGACCTGCTCGACGAGGTAGTGAAACATTTTCCTGAACCTGTTGAGGAGGTCGAAGAGTCCCACATTCCGGTTATCGCCATCGTTGGAAGGCCTAACGTTGGTAAGTCCTCTACCATCAATACCCTGATCGGGGAGGAGCGGCACATTGTAACCGAAGTTGCCGGTACCACCCGCGACTCAGTCGCACAACGCTACACCAAATTCGGGTACGATTTTATCCTGATCGATACGGCCGGCTTGCGCAAAAAGGCCAAAGAGAAGGAAGATGTTGAATTCTACTCCGTGATGCGTTCGGTCAGGACCATCGAAAGTGCCGATGTCTGCGTGATGATGCTGGATGCTACCCGCGGCGTTGAGGCGCAGGATGTTTCTATTTTCCACCTCATTCACAGAAACAAAAAGGGGGTCGTGGTTGTTGTGAACAAATGGGACCTGATAGAGAAAGACAACAAGACCATGAAAGAGTTTGAGGCGCAGATTTATGAAAAATTTGCCCCTGTCACCGATGTTCCGATTGTCTTTAGCTCTGCCGTAACCAAGCAGAGGGTATTGAAGATACTGGAGGAGGCGATGCGTGTTTACAACAACAAGACCAAGCACGTTCCAACTTCCAAATTGAACGAACTGTTGGCGGAAGCGCTTGAGTCTTTTGCACCTCCTGCTTACAAAGGGAAATACATCAAGATCAAATATGTTACGCAGTTGCCAAGATACCAGACTCCCTGCTTTGCATTCTTCTGCAACTTGCCGCAATATGTCAAAGACCCCTACAAACGCTACCTTGAAAATAAAATCAGGGCAACCTTCGACTTTACGGGTGTTCCTATACAACTTTTTTTCAGACAGAAATAAAAGCTTCTATGTTGCATAGACAACAAAATACTTTGTGATTCCTTCGTGATATCCTTTGGGACCTTTGTGGTGAAATTTTGAACTTAACCACAAAGTACACAAAGGATTGCACAAAGGGCACAAATAAGAAATTACAAATTACAAATGAAGGTGCACATGAGCAATAAGCCATTTCTCCTTCGCAATACACACAAAAATGCTATTCAATGAAATGGGGCTTGACCCCCGAATCCTGAAAGGGATTGAAGCAATGGGCTTCGAAACGCCTTCACCGATTCAGGAACAATTTATTCCGGTTTTTTTAAAGGAGCCGAAAGACATCGTCGGACTTGCACAAACCGGTACCGGTAAAACTGCCGCCTTCGGACTACCAATTCTGCAGACGATCAACCCCGCAACCAGGGTGCCTCAGGCATTGATCCTGAGTCCAACCCGCGAACTGTGCGTACAGATTGCCCGGGAGATCAAAGAGTATTCCCAATTTTTACCCGAAATCGTGATTACTCCGGTTTATGGAGGCGCAGATATGGGTGCCCAGGTGAAAGCGCTTCGTGCCGGAACCCACATCATCACTGCCACTCCCGGCCGTATGCACGACATGATCCGCAAAAACAAAGTGGATCTCTCGAATGTTTCTATCCTCGTTTTGGATGAGGCCGACGAAATGCTCAACATGGGTTTCCAGGAGGATGTCGATGCCATTCTGGCGATGACGCCCAAAGAGAAGAACACATTGCTCTTCTCTGCAACCATGCCGAAAGAGGTGGCTGCCATTGCCAAAAACTATATGACCAATCCCTTGGAAATAGCGGTTGGTAAGAAAAACAGTGGCGCCGAAAACGTAGAGCACATCTACCACATGGTGCATGCCAAGGACCGTTACCTCGCACTCAAACGGGTGTTGGATTATGTTCCCGAGGTATATGGCATCGTTTTCTGCCGTACCCGCCAGGAGACCGGTGAAGTGGCCGCCCAACTGATACAGGACAATTACAGCGCGGAGGCATTGCACGGCGATTTGAGCCAGCAGCAGCGTGATTTCGTGATGAACAAATTCCGTAACCGCGGCGTTCAGATACTGGTGGCTACCGATGTGGCTGCTCGCGGACTGGATGTCAACGATCTTACCCACGTAGTCAATTACAATCTTCCCGATGACTCGGAAAATTATACCCACCGAAGTGGACGTACCGGCAGGGCCGGGAAATCCGGGGTGTCAATTTCGATCATTCACCTGAAAGAGCATGGTCGTATCCGCATGATTGAAAAGAGCATAGGTAAGAGATTTATTCGCAAGCCTGTTCCTTCAGGACAGGAAATATGCGAGAAACAGCTCTTCTTCCTAACCGACAAGATACAGGAGGTTAACGTTAACGAAGAGGAGATCGCACAATACCTTCCTTCTGTTTATGAAAAGTTTGCGAATCTTTCCAAGGAGGAGCTGATCAAACATATTGTATCCCTGGAGTTTAACCGATTCCTTGATTATTACGGGAGTACCCCCGATTTGAACATCCCGGATGGACACGAAGAACGCAGAAGTCCGAGGGTGGTCGTAACTGAAGGATTGACAAAATTTAGGCTGAATGTAGGACTTGCCAAAGGAATTTCCCCTAAAGAGGTGATCAATTTCGTGGTGGAAGCTACCGGCAGAAGAAACGTAGAGATAGGCAGGATCGATCTCTTTGGCAGTTACTCTGTTGTTGAGGTGGAAGATGCTGCCGGAAAGGCATTACTCCGCAATTCAAGGGGCATGTCGTTCCGGGGGACCTTCTTCGATGTAGAAGTTTTCGAAGAGAACCGCGACGACCGTTCATTCCGTGGCCGTCGTAGCGGAGGTTATCCAAGGGCAGCCGAAGGAAGAACGGATTTTAAAAGGATGGAGCGGAAGAGGAGGTATTAAAAAAAGTGACTAAAGTGACTAGAGTGAACTAAAGTGCCTAGAGTACTTCGCGCCGAGCTTCATATGTTCGGAGTCCTTAACTTTAGTCACTTTAGTTCACTCTAGTCACTTTAGTCACTTCTAAATAAAGTCTACACTGGCAAAAGTACGCTTAACTCCCCTGGCGTATTTTACCTTTGGATATCCTACAATCAGAACCAGCCCTTCACGGCTTTTGTAACGGATCTTGTATTTGTCCCTGAATGCTTTTGCTCCGGATCCAAACTGGATGAACGGATGGATGGCGCCCAGCATGCATGAACCCAATCCCAGCGACTCAGCAGCGGTCATGGCATAGGTCGCGGCAATGATCGGGTCGGCCGGATCGCAATAGGGCGTTCCATAGAAATAGAACGCCAGTGGTGCATCGTAGGTTACCTGGTCGATTCCCTTGTTCATTGCTCCAATATAAATGTCGTAAATTGGACGGATGAATTTCTTAAAAAAGCGGATGGTCCGCTTGTCGTAAAAGGGCGTCATCAATGCCAAAAACCATCCGGAGACAAACCACCTGTTTTTATCAAGCAGGTTGCAATAGTCGGACGAAAATTGTCTGACCTTTTCTTTTCCCTGCAACACAACCACATTCACATCAGACGGAGGGACCCCCATGGGCGCAGTCTGTGCTGCGGTGAGGATAAGGTCAATAACCTCCCGCGAAACGGGCTGGTCCCTGAATTTGCGAATACTCCGGCGTGACTGGAACATCTGAAGCAGGGAGTGGTAGCTTGGTTTCACGGATGGTTCCGTAAACGGGAACAAATCATCAGGAGTAAGGCACCGGCCTGTCACATCAATGGCATTTTCAGGACAGACTGCCATACATTGGCCACAGGCCATACAGCCGAACACGGGCTTCTCTGATCTGGCTGCTTTTCCGTTGATAATTTCGAATCCTAAATCTGAGCAGACAGTAACGCACTTTCCGCAACCGTTGCATTTTAACTGGTCGATGGTAACTGTCGCCGTCTCTTCAGTCCTGCTGGTAGGTATAGACATGGTTTTCAGGGTTTAATGGTACCCCGAAAGTAATAAAAAAGTGACTAAAGTGAGCTAAAGTGACTAAAGTTTTGAGCTGCATACTAGATTGGACGATTTAAATCGATTTGTGGACATAACTCTCTGAAAATTTTGAATTTAAATAGAAAAGTCTATCTTTGGAAATAAAAAATGATTTCACTAGATAAAGATTTACAGAAAGTTAAGTATAATTTAGACGAGTTTGGAGATATTACAATTAGAGTTCTTCAGTATCTGCCAAATGTAATTAGTAGTTCTGAAATAAAGAATTCTTATACCATACACACCTCAAGAATTTCTGAATCTACAAAATACGCTCGGCCAATCAATCATAACCTTTTCATTTACAATGTACATGATTTTGCTCACTCATTTGGTGAATTAAAGGTTATTCTAGGGAAAGTAAAATTGGGATTGAAAATAGAAGCAATTGAAAAAGTATGTATTGACAAAACTGTTTATACAATTCAGCAGTCGATTGGTGCGGGATTAGATTTGTTAGTCAATCAAAACAGTGCCAGAAAGCATGTGGGGAATAGGTTTGAAGAACTCATCAAAGTAATTTTCACAGAAATTGGGGTTGCCAATAAAAAACTTGTTCTTCAGATACCTTACGAGACAGATGAAGGTCTAAAAACATATAAATGCGAGAATGACTTAATATTGTCTCCATTTAGCAAAGTTCGCTCCTCTGGAAACTCCTTGGATGAGAAGGAAATAGTTGTTTCAGTAAAAACAACTTCCAAAGATAGAATGGGGAAAATGTTTATTGACAAAATTTTATTGCAAAAGTTTGTTGATCACCCTCAGAAAGTCATAGGCATCTTTTTAAATGATGTCCAAAGAAAGGAAAATGACAATATTGGTTTTACTCTAGTTTCAGGATTATTTATGGTTTATTCGAAGTTCCTCACAAAACTGGAGGGCATTTATTATTTGGATCCTCCGCCAAATGCGATAAAAAAACCATATTCAGATTATATGAGTAGGTTTTCAGATTTGATTTCTGGTGATTATAGGAATCTGCTAACCTCTTAATTTTTTCCGTCTTTGATTTGATGCTTTTTCGTCCGCTGCTGCTAAAATTCTGGAAATATGGTGTTTGTCTAGTAGTCTGTTTTTGATTACTTTACAGTATTCTAAATCTAGTTCTGTACCGATCCAGTTTCTGCCGTATGCTTCAGCAACAGCAAAAGTTGTTCCTGAACCTCCAAAAGGGTCAAGAATTATACTGTCAGAATTGGAAGATGAAAGAATAATTTTTCTAAGCAATTCAACTGGCTTTTGAGTTAAATGAGGAAATTTTTCCCAAGCGCCATTCGATATTGTAGGTATTTCAAATACGTCTTTTGGTTTTGCTCCCAAAGGATTAGGTTCCCATAAATAATCTTTTTTGTTACCGTTAGAATATTGGGATGTTTCTGCTTGAGTTCTTTTGGGATACTTCAGTGTATGTTCATTATACTGTATCCTTACTTCGTCAATGTTTAATACAAATTCTTTTGATTTTCTGAAGTGTAGTATACTTTCATGAGAACGTCCCCAGTCGTTTCCAAGATTAGCTTTGTTTCGATAAAACCAAACAAGCCATTTACACCCTTTAAATAAGGGTGACGCAGACCACTTTATATCAGCTAGTATTTCAGAAAACCCACAAATATATAATGATCCAGATTTTTTCAAAACTCGATGCGCCTCTGAGATCCACTCCATGCTCCATTTAATATATTCTTTTTGATTGGTGAATGTATCCCACTCTGCTTTTTTAATATTGTAAGGAGGGTCGGCAAAAATTAAATCAATTGAGTTCGAATCCTGTAATTTCAAAAATTTGATAGCATCATAATTATATAATTCACCAAATTCACTTTTAAAATAGGGGGTAATCGATTCCCTCTCTTGAATTCTTGGTCTATACTGTATTTCAAGTTGGAGTTCTTCTACTAAGAAAGAAATTTGTTCTTCGGAGTAAACGCGATAGTTATTTATTGGGTGCCTTGAACATTTAAATTTGCCATTTTTATCCCATCTTCTAAGCGTTTCAGAATTAATATTCAAGATGTCAGCAGCTTGACTAATTGATAAATACTTTTCCATATCCTTATACAACCTTATACATGATTATACAGCGAATATATGTGAAAAAGTTGGGAATATATAGTATTTTGAAACAATTTATTCCATGTCTGGTATAATTTGAATTTGCTTAAAAAGTATTGAAGAGCTGCACCTTCCTTTGCGTTTTTTGCGGTTCCCTTTGCGCCCTTTGCGTGAACCGTTTACTTGGTGGACTTACCAAGGCTAGAAGAAATCGATTCCAGCCTGATAATCTTTAACATATATATATTATTAATTTTACGAGTATACATCTGGAGAATTCGTAGCTCGCTATCCCGCTCCTGCTCATAGTCTCAACTGTTAGAGCTCTCTGAACAATCGGTACCAACAATTAAAAAATGAACATCATTAAAACAACCCTTCCTAAAAATTCGATTCTGTATACCGATTATAAGAAATATGATTACGCGGACAATTACAACAGCAGTTGAATTCAACAACTGGTTTGGAAGGTTATACTTTCTTCTGGTGCGGCTTTTCCACAAACTCATTGTGACGACCATGTTAAAGTAATCATCAGGGAGTTGTAGAAGCGGAATGTTTTTCCGAACTTTTGAAATCAAGTAACTGCTAATAGTATTTTTCCTTAAATCCTAATTTGGCGCATTATGTTTTAAAATCGCAGCTTTTGTGGAAATTTGCAGATGAAAATCCTTCATGCGTTCCAGGCAAAACAATTGTGGCAAATATGACGAAAACAGACAATTAAATGACAGGACTTTGAAAACAGATAAACCCTTGCTAAACAAAAAATATTTACTCGAAAAATTTCCCGGTAAGGGAGGTTGGACCTATGCCGCAATTCCCGAAATATTGCAAGACAAACATGCGCATTTTGGGTGGGTCAAGGTCAAGGGCAGCATTGACGATTTTGAGATAAGAAATTACAACCTGATGCCCATGGGTAACAGTCAACTCTTCTTACCGGTCAGGTCGGAAATCAGAAAAAAGATCGGAAAAAAAGCGGGAGACTGGGTACATGTAATCCTGTTTTCAGACAACGGTCCGGCTGAAATACCGGAAGAATTTCTGGTCTGTTTAATGGAAGATGCGGATGCCCACAAAACATTTGTTGGACTGTCCGATGAGCAACAAAAGAATATTATCGACCGGATTTATTCGGCAAAAACAGACGATATAAAAGTAGAACGAATGGCTGATACCCTTAACCGTCTTGTAACAGGAAAATTTTTAGGAGACAAATAAATGTAAAGTGCCAATTGTAAAAGTGAGAAGATGACCTTACGGGAAAAAATAAATTTGTCGGTGCGCGGATTACTATTGGTTCTTTTAGCGATTTTATGCCACCCGAATATTTTAAAACCCGAAATGCAGGGAAAGTAAAATTTTCAGTTCAAAACAGCAGTGTTTTTATCTACTCTGAATTCGCATGCATCGTTGATTGTTTGATCTCT
>JBBIUJ010000201.1:0-7747 GCA_037440345.1 Prolixibacter sp. | reverse complement strand
ATTTTTTCATCGCTTCCGCTTTCAGGTCAGCAGGCATTTTCTCAATGGCATAGCGCAAAGCCGTACGGGGCATGATCGCTTTGCGTGAAATTACATAATCATAAACTGGTTCCCGATGTCGCGCACTGGCAACCTTTAACATCCAGCCATAGCCCTTTTGAACCATGTCGTCTGAATCGGTGAGCAAAATATCCGCTATTTCAAACAGGTCGGCGAGAAATAGTCCTTTCCTGGCCGGAACGATCAAAGAGACTGCTGAAGCACGTCTCATCCACCGATTTGCAGATTTTGCCCAGTTCTTCAACTCAGCAATATAATCGGGATACATTTCCACGAATGCTCCAATTGTATGGTTGCACATCGTATCACAGGTAGCCCAATTGGTCACATAATTATTTACCCAGCGTTCGAAAACCACAAAATCAGCAGGCTCATATTGATTATGGATATAATACGAAAAGTTGCAGGCAATATAGGCTTCTTCGCAATACCCCGACTTCCATAGCCCCTCACATACTTCGAAAATATCGCGCTTGGGATAACCTTTGATTGATGAAAAAAAGAGTTTCCCAATTTGTCCGACTGTAGCAGTGCCTACACCATAAGTTTTGACCTCCTCTTTGAAATATTTCTTTTCGGAAGAGCGTATTCTTTCATCAATACTCTCTTTCAATACCTGGCGGATTTCGTGAAGTGTAGAATCTAAATTCATTTAATTTGATTTATAGGCAGTTAAACACTTTCAGTCCCCTTTCGAATTTCTGGTAATTGGGGTCTCCGTTCCAATCTTATTTTACAATATTTTCAATCCTTTTATCGGGAATTAACCAGATGAAAGCAACCAATACAAATAGCGCTCCCGAAATCCAGGTATTGATCCAACGACAAGTAATGCCAAAAGCGTAAAGAATGGGAGATATTTTCCCTTTCAGATCTTTCCCAACTGCTTTTGCCAGGACAGAAACAGCGACCTGTATCTTGATGATCGTGAATTGCAAGATCGCCAGAACACCATCGCTAAATGCTTCCAAACGTCCTTTATTCATGGGTCCAGCTTTGTTTCTGGATTATGTATTCAAAGTGTGGTAAGGATTGGCCATTGCTCTCAAAATTAACTTCATCTATTTTTTTTGCCCCAATTTTTTGAGTAGCCAATTGCGAACGAATATTTGTTACACCTATATGAAAATAGATGTTGTCCACAAACTGAAAAGCGTAATCGATCATTAGTCTTTTTACCGATTTATTGTAGATACCTCCCCAATATTCCTTTACCAAAAATGTAAATCCAATTGCAATACCCGATTTTTCAGGATTATAATCGTAATAGCGCGTTGAACCAATCATTTGATTGGTCGATTTGTCAATAATCTTAAAAGCGCTCTTCCCTGCTATTGCCCCATCGAAATAGGATTTAAATACCTCCAATTTGTATCTGTCAAAGGCCGGGTGCTGTTCCCAGATAACTGGATCAGAGGCTGCTTTATATAGGTCGTCAAAATCAGCTTCAATGAGCGGAACGATTTTTAATAGTTCGCTTTCCAGAATTTCAGGTTGCCAATTCACTATCATTTTTGTCATATTTTTCTTACCCGCTGGCGAGGATTTGTAATCGTGCCTTTAGTGAAGGGTGTCTGCCAAGCCTGGTAGGGCTAAAGGTACAAAATAAGCCATAGGAATATAGAATTTATTTGTCCGAGTCATCCCCGGAATATTGCTGTTATGCAAATGTAGTATTAGGGGGCTAAGACAATTTCCGAAGTAAACAGTCTGTTAAAAATTATTTGTATGAATTGCAAACAATTATTTGTTTTGAATTAAAACAACACTTATCTTTGTAGCGTTGAATTGAAATAAACAGATTGATATGAACATAAAACTCTTACAAAAACAAATTGGTCAGCGGATAAGTGAACTTCGTAGGTTGAAGGGGTTGTCACAGGAAGATTTAGCAAAAAGTGTCAAAATATCCAGACCATCTTTGGCTCAAATAGAGTTAGGGAACAGGGGTGTAAATGTTTTTGAATTGCAAAAGTTGTCTTTGGTTTTGAGTTTTTCATTGGATGATTTTATGTCTAAAAATTTTTCAGTGAGCCAGGATGTTGAAGGCATGGCCGAAGTAAAATCAGAGAAAACAGATGAACGAATTTCTGTTCCAACTCTGCAAGTCAGTAAGTTTAAAAATGTGTTGCTATACATTTTAGAAAGATGTGCAGGCAAACCCAATGTTGGAGAAACGGTGCTTTACAAATTGCTATATTTTTCTGATTTCAATTACTACGAATTGTATGAGGAACATTTGACTGGTGCAAAATATCGCAAGTTGCCTTATGGTCCTGTTCCACAAAAGTTAGACACAATCATTGGTCAGATGATGGAAAAGGGAATGATACAAAGGATTAAAACAGAATATTTCGACAAGATTCAAACTCGTTACATTCCTCTTGCAAAAGCTGATCTGACTGAATTGAAAGCAAGTGAAAAAGATGTGATTGACAAAGTGATTGAACAAATGAGTGACTGGTCGGCCTCTGCAATCAGCAGTTATTCCCATAAAGATATGCCATGGCTTGCTTCAAAAGAAGGAGAAGAAATAAATTACGAATTAGCTTTTTACAGAGATGCGCCATACTCTGTGAGAAACTATGGGGACGAAATTGAAGAACAATGATTTTTGAAGAATTAATCGAATTTCAAAAGGATTTAAAAAATCTTTTGAAAAAATACAGAACACTCTACGATGATTTAAATGTAGTGAAACAAGTGTTGACTACTGCCCCCGATGCAAGGCCACCGTTTAGTTTTCGTATCGACAATTTAGGCTTGGAAACCTGTGTTATTAAAGTTAAAAAGATTGCGTGTAAAGCAATAAAGGGTCGAGGTGTGAATTCGGGTTTGAGATTATTTTATGCTCACTTTGAAGCAGAACAAAAAATAACATTCATAGAGCTTTATCATAAGAACGATAAAGAGAATGAGGACAGAGAAAGAATTATAAACAATTTTAAATAACGTGTAATAGTTACAACTTAATCTGACAGTTAGGGATTAAGTCGTAACTATTACACGTGATCCTATCTTAGGTTTTACCCACTATGGCGCTCGTCTTTTCGCGAATCTATGCCAACGGGGTGCATCAACCTTATTTCTATAAATAATGCCCAACCTGGGCATTGACACTGACTTCCCCCTTCCTTCTCTTAATTATTATCTGATGTACCTCTCCTGGTTTGCCTCTTAGCTTATCAACAACAGTGCCCATGGTTGCGCCCTTTACCAGGAAACCATCAATACTGACAATAGTATCTCCAGGCTCGATTCCCTCTGTCATGAATTTTCCTTTACAATTGGCAATACCCAGGACCTGGTAGCTCAAATCGGGCATTTGCCTGACGGAGATACCCACCATATCCATTTCGGGTTCCGGTATTTGCCTGCTTTTTTCGAAGTAAACACGATTATTGGCATAGTCGATTTCGAGCCGATACGCCTTTAGCACATTTGCCCCAAGGAAACCGTCAACAGGTCGGGATGTTTTCAATGAGTACCATTCGCCCAATGTCTTTCCATTGGGCGAAAAATCAGTAACACCAGCAATACCAATGTTTTGCAATTTTACGTTTCCCCATAGTATTTCAGGAATTCGCACAACAGGAAATAACTGTTCGTTCAATGGCCACCAGCCCCATATATTTGCACAACCGAGCGTTCCTGTAATATTTGGCCAATCGGGATGTACCGCCAATAATCCGGTAAGCTTACCTACTGAAATACAACTGTACGAAGCGCCCATATCCAGCGCAAAACTGTAGCTTTTGCCATCAATTATAGCATCCATCTGGATAATACCTGTTTGGGGATTGATGGTTGCAGGAGAGACTTTCCCCTTTGGCCTATTTTCTCCCTGATCGGCAATAATTAGCTTCTTGCCCGGGTAATCGAAAACAACATGATACTTTTTTAACAGGGAGGCCGGCAGGTTCCCATCGTTCTGCATGGTACTGAACAACCAATAGGGCTGAAACTTAACCCTTGTCTTCACCCCTTCAGGATCAAGGTTCTTCCCGCCAATACGAACGCCGGATAGTGCTTCAATATCGAGATTGGCGCTTTTAAAGGTTGAATCTTCTGCTGCTGAAAGGTCAATGCCCAAATCACGGGCAACCGTTTCGCTGATGAAAAATTCAGTACTTCCCGAATCGACCCAAAGTCGAACTTTACGCCAACTTCCGTCCCTGCGCTGAAGTTCTGCATCAACCAGCATCCGGTTGTGATCCAATTTGAAAGGAACGGCAACTGATTTGGGGTATTTATCATGGGAATAGGCAACGAGAATTAATAAATAAAAATTGATTACTAAGGTTATTACTTTTTTCATCCTTCTATTTACTCGTTTAGGTTCTACCTACCTATATTTTTGCACTAAAGTTTGATCTTTCTATTTAGCTCTTTTCCAAATTTATACAAAATACGGTTTTATCAGCCCAATTTTATATATCAGGCAGATGTCCCCGGCATTTTCTTTGAAATTGTATGGTACTGATCATAAAGCACAAGGTACACAGACACAATTATTACGGCAGTGGCCACCATTAAGGCAGCAGTGATCTGTTCGTTGGCGATAAGCCAGCCCAAGAAAACCGCAATTACCGGATTTACGTAATTGTGGGTTGAAATCCGTGTCGCTGATGTATGTCCCAGCAACCATACGTAGGCACTGAAAGCAATTACTGAACCAAAAGAAATAAGGTATAAAAGTCCAAAGAAGGATTTCAAAGTAACCTGGCCTAAATGAAAACGCGATGGCTCCCCAACGATAAAACTGGTTATCAAAACGAGCACACCACCGAAAATTAACTCCATCCCCGATGACAACATAGGCGACTTAGGAACTTTTGCAACTCTTGAATATACTGCGCCCCCTCCCCAGGAAAGGGTGCTTGCAACAATTAATGCAGATGCAAGAAAATCGTTATTTGATGTTGTGCTTTCTGTTGTAGAAGCAATGAGATAAACAATGCCGCCGAAACCAAGAAATAATCCCAATACTCCCCTTAGCCTTACCCGTGTATCCTTCAGGAAAAACCATTCTATTCCTATAATCCATAAAGGTTCGGCAGTAACAAGTACCGCTGCCATTCCTGAAGGTACATATTGCTGTGCCCATGCCAGCAGTCCATGCCCTATCAAAAAGAACATCGCCCCTAGTATAAACAGCGGGAAGATATTTTCCCTTTTGATCTTTTCTTTGCCCCTGAACCGGCTTATAAAATAGAGAATTATCCCTGCTGTCAGGGACCTTATCCCAATCATCATTAACGGTGGGATTGTCTCAATAGCATAGCGGGTTGCAAGGTAGGTGGAACCCCATATTATATAGATGGCGCCAAAAGCCAAAAAGGTTTTCAGGTTTTGCTGTTTCATTAGTAGCAGGTATGTTAATATTTAGAGACTGTTTAATTTCTTTATTCCCCCAGTTAAAATTCTTTACGAAATTCTTTGTGATAGCTTTGCGCCTTTGAGACTTAGTGGCTATTCTTTTCTTGCCACAAAGGCACTAAAACACTAAGGTATCACTAAGGAAAAAACATAAAGTCCGGAATAACCTTTATTCAACCTCGCGATGAAATCGCATGGGAGCGAGAGTGCATGGTTGTTTCGTTATTTGTATTGGCCTTCTGTTCGCATATTCGGCTTTCTTTTCTTTGTTACTTTTTGTCGTCACAAAAAGTAACCAAAAAAGACTTGACAAAAAGAACTCACTCCGCCTGCGGCTTCGCTCAAACAGCTTTTTGTCTCAAAGGAATTTGTTGGTTGACGCTTCGCGCTATTAAAATTATAAAATCCCGCTCCTGCGCGAAGTTTAGTTGTCCAGGTTGATTATGCCTCTAAATTAACAGATTATCCAATTGCATGCAACAAAAGGGTGAAATTTTTATTCGCGTATGCCCAAACCACAAACCTGACAGCGTGTTCACTACGAAAAATGCGCAGATATAGATAATAGGGCGTGAACTCCTGTCAGGTTATATACTTGGATATACCCCGATACACCAAAATGGATTTGCGGCGGGGCAGCGCGATGGGAGGCACCAATCCTGAAAATAAAAACCTTGATGGTCTAAATCTTGCACAACAGCGTTCTGCCTCTGTTACTGCGGATTTATTTTTTACGGATCAGCGTCATCCCGTCCCTTACCGGTAGGATGGTGGCCTCTACGCGCGGATCGTTTTTGATGAAATCGTTGAAGGCCAGGATGCCAAGGGTTTGCTCATCGTTCCGGGAGATTTTGCCCACCACTTTGCCTCCCCAGAGGGTGTTGTCGGCAATGATCAAACCGCCCGGGGTTATCTTTGGCAATATCATCTCATAATGTGTCAAATACTGGCGCTTGTCGGCATCCAGGAAGGCCAGTTCAAATTTTTCGTTCAGTTGCGGGAGAATATCCAAGGCGTCGCCGATGTGCTGAACGATGCAATCCCTCAACCCTGCCTCCTCAAAATAGCGGGCAGCGAACTGCTCCAGTTCATCGTTGATCTCTATGGTGTGGAGCATTCCGCCGTTAGGCAAACCTTTTGCCAGGCAGATGGCGGAATATCCGGTATAGGTGCCGATTTCGAGTATTCGATTGGGAGCGGTCAGCTTGCTGAAAAAGGTCAAGAGACTTCCCTGCAGGTGACCGGAGCACATCCGTCCGTTCACCAGCTTCAGCCAGGTTTCGCGGTAGAGCCTTTTCAGTACCGGATCCTCGTCGACCGTGTGCGCAAGGATATAATTTTCGAGTTGCTGATCGATCTTCATCATTTGTAAATCAACCTTGACAGATTTTCTGGTTTCAGTATCCGGTTGGCCACATCCAGGAGTTGCGAGGCGGTTATTTCACTGATCCTTTTGTAGATATCCAGCAGGCTCTCCACTTTGTTGAATACCAGCATGCTCTTGCCGATGGCCAGCATCAGGTCTTCGTGGTTTTCCTGCGACATGGCCAGCTGACCGATCAACTGCTTCCTCGATTTGCTCAACTGAAGCTCTCCCAGCGCTTTGTCACGTAGTAATCTGATTTCCTTGTCGATCAGGGTGAGGGCCCTTTCGAGGTTTTCAGGATCGGTACCGAAATAGATGGTCAGGGTACCGGTATCGGTGTATGCGGTGTAGGATGATTCGAGGTTGTAGGCAATGCCGTTGCGCTCGCGCAGGCTCAGGTTCAGCCGCGAATTTCCGGACTGGCCGCCCAAAATACTGTTTAACAGGACCAAAGGCAAACGGTCGGGATGGTGCACATCGAACGCCTCCCCTCCCAAAATGCAATGTGCCTGAAAGGTTCCCTTTTCGACTGTTTTTCGGATTGGTTTGTATGCTGTGAACCGCGTGCGGCTTACCTTTCGCAAATTGGTTTTGAGTCTTTCAAAATAGCGTTGTGCCAGGTGAAAGAATTTTTTTGCGGGGATATTTCCAACCGAACAGATCACCATCTGGTCGGTATGGTAATTTTCCGCCATGAAGCGGCGAATGTCACTGGACTGAAAACCCCTGACGTGCTCAGGGGTTCCAAGGATATTTCGGCCCATCGGATGGCCTTCGTAAATCAGCTCTTCGAACTCATCAAAAATGAGCTCCGAAGGTGTATCGTTGTAGGAATTGATTTCATCGACAATGACCTCCTGCTCTTTTTTCAACTCTTTCTCCGGGAAAGTACTATCAATCAAGATGTCGCTGAATAGTTCGATGGTGCGTTCGTAATATTCG
>JBBIUJ010000200.1:0-7757 GCA_037440345.1 Prolixibacter sp. | reverse complement strand
GGAACCCCATTTTCCTGCTGGCCTCCTGTTGAAGGGTGGAGGTAGTAAATGGCGGTGCCGGCGATTTTTTGGCGGGTTTTGTAACGATGTCCCCTATGACAAATTCTGCCTTGCTGCATTTTTGAAGAAACAGTGCGGCATCTTCCTCTTTCTCAAAACGCTCGGAACACTCTGCTTTTAACAATGTTTCTTTTCCTGATTTCTCGGGTACAACAAAGAGTGCAGTAACTTTGAAGTAAGGCACCGATTCGGTATTGGTAATCTCTCGTTCACGTTCAACAATCAGTCTCACTGCTACAGATTGGACACGACCTGCCGAAAGGGAGGGTTTCACCTTTTTCCACAAAACAGGGGAAATTTCAAATCCAACCAACCGGTCCAGGATGCGTCGTGCCTGTTGAGCATCAACCAGGTCTTTGTTCAGGTGACGAGGATGTGCGACGGCATGATGGATAGCATCTTTAGTGATTTCGTGAAAGACAATGCGTTTGGTTGTTTTGGGATCCAATTTCAGCACCTCCATCAAATGCCATGCAATGGCCTCTCCTTCGCGGTCCTCGTCCGATGCGATCCAGACCGTTTTGGCAGTTTTTGCATATTTCTTCAATTCAGCCACCACCTTCTTCTTATCTTCAGAAACAATGTAGTTGGGTTGATAATGGTTATTCACATCCACGCCAAAATCCTTCTTGTCGAGATCGCGGATGTGACCGAAACTCGACTTAACCAGATACTCCTTGCCTAAAAATTTTTCAATCGTTTTAGCCTTGGCGGGCGACTCGACGATAACCAGATTTTCTTCCATATTGTGAACCTAAAGTAACAGGTGACTGCTAAAAAACTTTGCAAATTAACGAAAATCAAAACCTAACTTCCAAGAATTTAATTCATTAAAATTCAAATTTGTCATACATCTCCTTACAGATGATTGAAATTCTGAAGGTTATTCAGATCCGGACCTCCTCATTCTATACAAGTTAAGGAAAATTTTCGATCTCTCAAAATTCAATTGAAAGAATACCTGACAAGTTCAATATGATGTACTATTTTTATATCCAGGAGAGACAATTTGTCTTTTTTACAAATTAGATCGATAATTAGAATCGATCTAAATTATATTTTTATTGTCATGCAATTTGTTTAGCATATCACCATCCTCTACTTTTGAAAAGATATTAAAATAGCAACATTCTTCAATATTAATTAATACAAGTTTTTATGAGCAGTTTCATGAGCGCCTCAATAGGGCGTAAATTTTTCATGAGTATCACGGGGCTCTTCCTGATCTCATTTCTCATCATCCATCTCACTTTGAATCTGTTTCTGACTTTCGATGATTCCGGAGTACTATTTAACCTGGCTGCCCATTTCATGGCTACCAATCCTTTCATCAGAATTATGGAGCCTTTGCTGGCTCTTGGTTTTGTGGTTCATATTATATGGTCTGGTTGGATTACGCTTGAGAACATGAGGGCCCGACCACAGAAATATGAATACGGTGACCAGCAACTGAGTTGGTGGGCTCCGTCGAAAAACATGTTTATTCTGGGGAGTATGGTTCTGATTTTCCTGGTTATCCATCTAGCTAATTTTTATGTGAAGATGAAGTTTACCGGAGATCCGCTACTGAGCAGTGTAAATATCGGTGGCACTGAGATGCACAACGCCTACGCATTGGTGAGCAGCCTGTTTCTGAACCGGGGATATGACCTGTTGTACATTGTTGGAGGTATTCTGGTCGGACTTCACATCTCTCATGGATTCTGGAGCGCCTTTCAAACCATAGGTTTCAGCAACCAGGTCTGGCTGAAAAGGCTGAAAGCTGTGGCCGTCACGGTAGGGATCATTTTCGCCGTTGGATTCTCCTACATCCCAATTTACTTCATGATCAAATTCTAAACTGAACTTCAAAGCTTCCAAGATATGAGCACACTGAATTCAAAAATACCAGCCGGACCGATTGCCGAGAAATGGACAAACCATAAGGCTAAGATTAAAGTTGTTAGTCCGGCAAACAAGCGCAAACTTGATGTAATCGTTGTCGGTACCGGTCTGGCAGGGGCCTCTGCAGCTGCCTCACTGGCCGAACTTGGCTACAATGTGACCGCTTTCTGTTACCAGGATAGTCCCAGAAGGGCGCATTCGATCGCTGCCCAGGGCGGGATCAATGCCGCAAAGAACTACCAGAATGACAATGATTCTGTTTATCGTCTTTTCTACGACACCATCAAAGGGGGCGATTACCGTGCCCGCGAAGCCAACGTGCACCGTCTGGCTGAAGTCTCGCCAAACATCATCGACCAATGTGTTGCACAAGGTGTTCCATTCGCACGCGAATACGGCGGCACCCTGTCGAACCGCTCTTTCGGCGGTGTATTGGTAAGTCGTACTTTCTACGCACGCGGTCAGACAGGTCAGCAGTTATTGCTCGGGGCCTACTCAGCACTTAACCGCCAGATCAATGCGGGTACCGTAAAGATGCATACCCGTCACGAAATGTTGGATCTTGTTGTCATTGATGGGAAAGCCCGTGGTATCATTGCCCGTGATATGGTTACCGGCGAGGTCAAACGTTTTGGCGCACACGCCGTGGTGTTGGCTACCGGAGGTTACGCCAACGTTTTCTTCTTGTCGACAAACGCTATGGGCTGCAATGCATCTGCATCCTGGGTTGCCTATAAAAAAGGAGCATTCTTTGCCAATCCCTGTTACGTACAGATTCATCCCACCTGCATTCCGGTACACGGATCACAACAGTCAAAGCTGACACTTATGTCGGAGTCGCTTCGAAACGACGGACGTGTTTGGGTACCAAAAAAGGCCGAAGATGCTGCCAAATTGAGAAAAGGTGAGATCAAACCGAACGATATAGCCGATGCCGATCGTGATTTTTACCTCGAAAGAAGATATCCATCTTACGGAAACCTGGTGCCTCGCGATGTCGCCTCCAGGGCTGCCAAAGAGCGCTGCGATGCTGGTTTTGGCGTCAACAAGGAGGGAATGGCCGTATTTCTTGATTTTAGTTATGCCATCAAAAGGCTCGGTCAAGAAACTATTGCCAAAAGGTATGGCAATCTTTTCCAGATGTATGAAAAGATTACCGACGTTAATCCGTACAAAGAACCGATGCAGATTTATCCTGCCATACATTATGCCATGGGTGGGACCTGGGTCGATTACAACTTGATGACCACCATTCCGGGTCTTTACTCTCTGGGTGAAGCCAATTTCTCTGACCACGGTGCCAACCGGTTAGGCGCTTCTGCACTGATGCAGGGTCTGGCCGACGGATATTTTGTATTGCCTTATACCATAGGTGATTATCTTGGTAATGAAATTATGGTCCCCAAAATCAATACCAATCTTCCGGAGTTTGAGGCCGCAGAAAAGGCTGTTACTGCAAGGCTTGAGAAACTGTTCAACATCAAGGGTAAAACTCCTGCCGATCACTTCCATAAAAAGTTAGGTTCCATCTTGTGGGACCATGTCGGGATGTCGCGCAATGAAGCAGGATTGAAAAAAGCCATCGAGGAGATCAAAAAACTTCGCAAAGAGTTTTATGCAGATTTATTGGTCCCGGGAGAACTTAAAAATGTTAATCCTGAACTTGAAAAAGCCGGTCGTGTTGCAGATTTCCTCGAATTTGGCGAATTGCTGGCAAGGGACGCCCTGAACCGCAAAGAGTCATGTGGAGGACACTTCCGTGAAGAGTCGGCTACCGATGAGGGAGAAGCCAAACGTGATGACGAGAATTTCGCTTACGTGGCTGCATGGGAATTTAAAGGCATGGATGAGGAACCAACCCTTCACAAGGAGGAGCTTGTCTTCGAAACCATTCAGTTAACCCAAAGGAGTTATAAATAATTGCAGAAAAAAATCTATCAAAATGGCTGATATTATTCTCAATAAAATATATGTAAAGGTCTGGAGACAAAATAGTCCAAAGGCCAAAGGACGCTTCGAAACTTATCAGGTTGAGAACGTGTCGCAGGGTTCCTCTTTTCTGGAGATGATTGATATTCTGAATGACAAGCTCATACTGGAAGGGAAGGATCCAATCGCATTTGACCACGATTGCCGTGAGGGAATTTGCGGAATGTGTTCCATGTACATCAACGGACACGCACACGGTCCGGATACGGAAGTGACCACCTGCCAGCTTCATATGCGCAAATTCCACGAAGGCCAGACCATCGTTGTAGAACCTTGGCGTGCAGCAGCATTCCCCGTGATCAAAGATGTGATGGTCGATCGCACGGCATTTGAAAAAATACAGCAGGCCGGAGGTTATGTGTCGGTGAATACCGGTGGGGTTCCTGATGGGAATGTCATACTGATAGGACAGGATGATGCCGAAGAGGCCATGGATGCTGCGGCGTGCATTGGTTGCGGCGCTTGTGTGGCAACCTGCAAGAACTCTTCTGCCATGCTATTTGTCGCTGCCAAGGTCTCTCAGTTTGCCAAATTACCCCAGGGGAAAGTGGAGGCAAAAAAGAGAGCCAAAGCCATGGTGGCAAAAATGGACGAACTTGGCTTCGGTAGTTGTACCAATACAGGAGGATGTGAACTGGCTTGTCCCAAAAGCATCTCGATTGCGCACATTGCCCGTCTAAACCGCGAGTACCTGTCGGCCAAGCTTTCTGATTAACGACTGGGACGAAGGGGACGACTAGGACGACTGGGACGATGAGATCGGTCCCCGAGCGTAGCCGAGGGGCAAACCCTTCAAACTTTTTTTCACAACATTCAGCCATCGCTGCCCATCCCAGGGCGGCGATGTTTGTTATTAACAGTAGATAGTTCATAACTAATGGCTCCGTTTTGAGTACCCGGAACTATTCTTTTTTAAGAATATTTAACTTCGCCACGACAGGTGGATATTTATCCATAAAACCGAAAAGATGCCTTATAGAAGATTACCCAATACAGACCAGGCGAGGTTAAGAGCCATCAATACCGCAATTTTGATGGGGCAGAAAAAGGCGGTTGAGGAGCTTGCTTTCTCTGCCGACACGCTTAATCGGCTTCGCACTTTCTTTCCGGGATTTGAAACCAATCTCATTCACCACAAATTGGCCCGGGCACAACAGGACAAGAACAGCCGGTCTTACCTTGAAACAGCAAAAAAAGCAAGAATTTACCTTTCGCATTTCATTCAGATCCTGAATTTCTCCATACAACGCGGCGACATGAAAGCGGATGTCCGCAACTATTACGGGATGGTAGGGGATAAAAAGTCTCCCTCCCTGATCTTGGAATCAGAACTACTCGAATGGGGAAAGAAAATGATCGAAGGGGAGCATCAACGGGTGTTGCATGGTGGAAACCCGCTCTACAACCCATCTATTGCGGTGGTTAAAGTGAAATTTGATCAGTTTGTAGATGCTTACCATTTTCAGAAAACGCTGCAAAGCAATACAGCCCGATGGACCCAGAAAGTTGCAGGGATGAGGGCCGAAGCCGATGAGATCATACTGGATATCTGGAACCAGGTGGAAGAGTTTTATGCCACTTATCCAGAAGAACTGAAAAGGGAAAAGGCAGCAGAATATGGTGTAGTTTACGTTTTCAGACCCAATGAAAAACAACGGAACGAAGTGGTTATGCGCAGCAGAATGAATTATTAGAACCTTGATTTCTTTATTATACTGCCGGTTTTCCTTTCAGGGAAGTCGGCAGTCCTTGTTTTGCCAGGGTTGGATTCTGGTTTGGCGAACTGAAATTGATTGGGTGTGCCTGCAATGAGATGGAATCGGGAGTTGGAGGAATGATCAATGCTCAACTTTTACATAGTTAACCTGTTGCAGCAATCCGTACATGATCAGGCACTGCGCTGCAATATAGGTTGCCATGACCCAAAATCCGGTGTTAGGAATCTTTGTAACAAACCTGGAGATAGCAATCATACTATCTGATAATACAAAAAGTAAAGCCCCTGAAAGGACAAAGCTAAAACTTAGGGCAGGCACTCTCTTTTTTCTGTTAAAGGCAGAAAGAGCCATTAATAGTATTGTCAAAGCGTACAATGCCAGGGCAATTTTTATGTGAGTGCTACTGACAGCAGGAAGTATGATTCCCCCAAAGACGATTCCGTATATTGCAACGGGAATGATCCATGCAGTTTTTTTCCTTATGAGCGACTTTGAAAAGGGTGCCTCCGTTTTCTGAAACAGAAAGATGTAACAGAGTTGGGCAAACAGAAAGAAGCCAATTCCTGCTATGAAAAAAGTTGTTCCGCTAAATAGCAGCGCGATATCACCAAGCCAGGAAAAGAGGTAGGCTAGTAAGAGTGGTTTTACAATTGGATGTTTCAGGTCTTTTGCATTGACAACAAAATAGAGCGCCATCCAGATCATAATAAGTGGCTTGGTAAAATATTCAAGCAACATAGTTTGCTCACCTGTGTTGGTAAGAACCATCAATACGATTACAGGCAGAAGCAGGTGAAGGATCAGGTTTTTTTGTTTCATAACATCCATTCAGGTTCCGGTTATTGTTGTGAAAATACAAATTTTATTTAATTAGTTTTGTCACCTTAAAGTCCATTTAACAGAGAAGGAAATGATAAATTGGAGAGAGATGGTATCTAAACGGCACAGCGCACTCCCTATGCTGATGTGGAGATTGTCAGTCATTTACCTGCTCTTTTCAATTCAACGTCTGCTGTTCTTTCTTTTCAACAGCAGCTATTTCCCGCAAATGTCCATGGCGCATCTGGGCGAATTGATGCTGTCCGGACTAAAATTTGATCTTACTGCAGTACTTTACGTCAACAGCATCTACATTCTCCTGATGCTTTTCCCCATCCGGGTGAAATACAATCTTCCATATAAAAAATTCCTGATAATTCTGTTTTTTGTGACCAATGGCATTGCTCTTGCTGCCAATTTTATTGATGTGGTTTATTTCAGGTACGTCCTGAGAAGAAGCGATTTCAGTATTTTTAGTGAGTTCAAAAACGAGTCGCACCTTTGGAAAATTGGACTGGTCGGGTTGGTGCAATTTTGGTACCTGGTACTGATTCTGGTTGGATTGCTTTTGTTTGTAAGGTGGGTTTATGGCGACCACAAAAGCAGCAGCAATAATCGTTCGAATGCAGTATTTTATCTTGTTTCTGCAGCAACCCTGATTCTGTGTGCAGGATTAACGGTGGCTGGGATGCGGGGCGGATTTACCGGAACTACCCGGCCAATTACCATTAGCAACGCCATAGAAAGGGTTCAGAAACCGATCGAATCGGCCATTGTGCTCAACACCCCTTTCTCCATCATCCGTACCATCAATGCCAAGACTTTTGAAGAGGTGAAATTTTTTGACGAGAAGGAGGCAGAGAAAATTTATTCCCCCATTCACAGCGGTTATCCAACTGGAAGTTTTAAGCCGATGAATGTAGTTGTACTGATTCTTGAAAGCTTTACCAAGGAGGTTGTCGGATCTCTGAACACAGATCTGGAAGGCGGACATTACAAGGGATATACACCTTTTTTGGACTCCCTGATCCACGTTAGTTATACCTGGAAATATTCCTTTGCCAATGGAGTGAAATCAATTGATGCCATTCCATCGGTTATTGCCGGAGTACCATCTCTGGTTCAGCCTTTCGTATTGTCGCGCTACTCGCTGAACGAGATGGAGGGGCTGGCCGCAACTTTGAAAAAGAAGGGGTACGATGCCGGATTTTTCCATGGCGCCCCAAACGGTTCGATGGGGTTCGATGCCATTACCCACATGCTCTCGAGAGCATGTGGGTAATGGCA
>JBBIUJ010000199.1:0-7774 GCA_037440345.1 Prolixibacter sp. | reverse complement strand
AATTATTTACGCACAATGGCAAAACATATTATATGCCCTGGGAATCAACGGTATGCATTAGTAGTGGGTGGTTTTATAACACAAAAGATTCAAAATACAAAACGGTGGAAGAACTTTATGAGATGTATAAAAAAGCCACTGCCCAGGATAACATTCTTATCCTGAATTGCCCACCAACTACAGAAGGAGTATTACGTCAGGAAGATATCGACCGTTTAATGGGATTGAAAAAGCTGATTAAAAATGGAAAAAAGAAAAATTAGCACATCACAGTTTATACAAAAATAAAATATTGACCATGAACAGAGAGATTAAAATTTACCTTGGAGCAACTGCTCTGCTTTGCAGTTTTGGCGTTCAGGCTAAAAAAATCGAACGACCCAATATTCTTTTTATCATGAGCGACGACCATGCTTACCAGGCGATCAGTGCTTATGGTCATGGATTAAATTTAACCCCAAATATCGACAGGTTGGCTAAGGAAGGCGCTATTTTTAACCGGGGCTTTGTGGCCAATTCAATTTGTGCGCCGAGCCGGGCGTGCATGTTGACGGGTAAGTTCAGCCATATCAACGGGAAAGTGGATAACATTCAGGTATACGACTGGAACCAGCCCAATGTGGCTAAAATTCTTCAGCAAAACGGATATCAGACAGCACTTATCGGGAAAATACACCTTGAAGGCAATCCACAGGGATTTGATTACTGGAATGTTCTTCCAGGCCAGGGTGATTATTACAATCCTGATTTTATTGAAAATGGGGTAAAAAGGAAGTATCACGGATACTGTACCAAGATAACTACCGATCTGGCTCTGGATTGGCTGGAGACAAAACGGGATAAAAGCAAGCCTTTCTTGTTGCTTTACCATCATAAAGCCCCTCACCGGACCTGGATGCCCGAACCGAAGTATTTTGATCTTTTTAAGGATAAAACATTCATTCCACCTGCAAATTTTTTTGATAACTACGAGGGCCGTCCTGCAGCAGCCGCCCAGGAGATGAGCATCATAAAAGATATGGACATCGTCTATGATTTAAAGATGCTGGATGAGGCCGGCGATTTTAAGACCAAATACCGCAATGCCGCCCAAGGCATGTACAACCGGATGGATCCAGAACAAAAAGCAGCCTGGGACAAGCACTACAAACCGATCATTGAAGGATTTAAAGCTCAGGGATTAAGCGGGAAAGAACTGGCATTGTGGAAATTCAACAGGTATATGAAAGATTACCTGAGCACCATTCAATCGGTTGACGATGGTGTAGGAGAAGTATTGGACTATTTGGACAAGAATGGATTGTCGGATAATACCATCGTAATCTACACCTCTGATCAGGGGTTTTACCTTGGCGAACATGGCTGGTTCGATAAGCGTTTCATGTACGAAGAATCTTTTCGTACACCGATTCTGATGCGGTTCCCAAAAGAGATCAAGGCAGGTACCAAAGTTGATAAACTTGTACAAAATATCGACTTTGCACCAACTTTTCTGGATTATGCCGGAGTAAAAGCGCCCAAAGACATGCAGGGACTTTCAGTCCGTAAGGTGGTGAAAGGTCAAAATGTAAAGTGGCGCGATGCAGTGTATTACCAGTATTACGAATACCCGGGTGAACACAAAGTAAAGCGACATTACGGAATCCGAACAGAGCAGTACAAACTGATCCATTTTTATTACGATATCGACAAGTGGGAACTTTACGACCTGGAAAAAGATCCGCACGAAATGAAAAATGTTTATAATGATGCGGCTTATACCGAAATTCAAAAAAACTTGCATGAAAAGTTAAAGGAATTGCGCGAAAAATATGGAGATAGTGACGCCAGTGATCAGAAATATCTAAAACGATCCCTCGAAACACGAAGGAACTAATTCTTTGATAAACCGGGGAGATGTCACCTCGAATTCAAGATACATTTTATATCAGCAACTTATGAAAGCATTTGATTATTTATTCTCTAGAAATTGTTTATATTTTAGGGAGAATGCAAATTCTATAAAATATCAGGTTCATTTGAATTTACTCTTTTTACTAATTATTGGATTTCCCGGGCAGAGTAATGGTGCAAATCCAAAGGTTAAAGATGTAATCGTTGTATTTAAAACCCATTTCGATATAGGTTATACCGATTGGGCGGCAAATGTTAAGCACAATTATGCCGGGGCAATGGTAGAGGGCGCTTTGAATATCATCGATCAATCGAAACAAATGCCCGACAATCAACAATTCAAATGGATTGTTGCAGGATGGCCCATGAAGGAGATGCTGACTAATTCAAAGCCTGAAGTAAAGGCCGGGATTCTGAAAGCCATACGTAACGGGAACTTCATGGTGCATTCGCTTCCCTTTACTTTTGAAACTGAAGCCTGCGAGATCGAGTCGATGGTTCAGTCGCTTCGTTATTCAAGCCAGATCAATCGTGAAGCTGGTCTCCCTTTGCCAATTGATGCCAAGCAGACTGACGTTCCAAGTCATTCGTGGATATTGCCAACTATCCTTTCAAATGCGGGGGTGAAATTTTTGCATATCGGTTGCAATTCTGCCTCCCGCTCGCCAGAACTGCCCTTGTTGTTCTGGTGGGAAGGACCCGATCAATCGCGTTTGATGACCATGTATTTCGGACCTTATTATGGGACAAGCCCTGCGCCTCCCGACAACTGGCCATACAAAACATGGCTTGCAATCATTCACACCAACGACAATACCGGTGCCCCAACGTTCGATGAGTTTAAGAAGGCCATTCATGAAATTGAGGAAAAAAATCCGGGGGCGAAAGTCCGGACCGGAAGCATGGCCGATTTTTATAGGGCAATTGAAGCTGAGAATCCTCAACTACCCGTGATTAGGGGGGATATGCCAGACACCTGGATTCATGGATACATGTCGATGCCGCGCGAAGTGAAATTGGCACGTAAGCTGGGGGGCGACATCTTCAACCTTCAAAAATTGAATACACTAGTTGGGCTGTGGGGAGGTAAAAGTGACTCAAAAGTGACCGTTGTTGCAAATGACGTGTTGGAGAATGTACACCTTTTCAATGAGCATACCTTTGGATTGGCCATGAGCCACGGACATGCCGGATATTGGGCTTATGGCAACAATTTTGAATCGCAGCGGGCGCAAGGGTTTTATGAACCCATTGAGTTCTCATGGCAGGAAAAATCGCAGCATGTCATAGGGGCTGACCAAAAATTGACTCCGGTCGTTTCGCAAAAATTAAAAGAGCTTGCAGCATCTGTACACGCAGATGGTGAGCGCATTGTCGTTTTTAATCCGCTTCCCAGGGAACGTTCGGGATTGGTTACTTTGCAAACCAACAGCAATTTAAAAAAAGCGTTGAAGGATGTCTCCTCAGGCCGCATTATCAGGTTTTCAAAAGACCATAATGTGTATCGGTTTAATGTTGGACATGTTCCTCCGATGGGATATACCACCCTTGTACCGGTCGACGAATCCGGAGTCACATCCGGGGTTGGTATACACATTGACCCCAAAAAGGCGATCATGGAGAATGAATTCTTCAAGATAGAGATCGATACGCTCAACGGAACAGTAAAGTCGTTGATAGATAAGAAAAATGGAAAGGAGATGGTTTCATCCGATCCCGAATGGAAATTCGGACAATATGTGAATGAGCGGTTTAGTAAATCGATGACAGACCAGTACGCCAAAGACTACATAAAAGGTAGTTGGGAATGGGCCTATGCCGAATTGGGAAGGATTAACCTTACCGATGAGCCTTATCATCGAATTTCGGGAAAACATCCTAAAATTGAGTTTGTTAAAGATGAAATATCCGGTTCTGCAAGGGTGCATTTCAGCCCAGTAGGCACCCGCGATCATACTTATACTGTTATTTTCACACTTTATGAGGATAAACCCTACCTGGAGACAATCTGGAGCATCAATGGCAAGCCGGCAGATGCATGGCCTGAAGGCGGATGGATCAGTTTCCCGCTTAACATTGAAAAGCCACAATTTAAGCTTGGTCGTCCGGGAGCCATTGTCGATCCGGTCACGGATTTTGTGAAAGGTTCAAATCTGGATTATGGTTTTCTGAATACGGGCATGGCTGTAATTGACCAGAAAGGGCAAGGCGTTGGAATCACATCGCCTGATGTTCCCGCTATCAGCCTCGATCGCCCTGGACTGTGGAAATATTCCACTTCGTTCGTCCCGCGTAATCCAAACCTGTTTTTCAACCTGTACAACAACCAGTGGAGCACTAATTTTACAGAATGGATCGAAGGTTCATGGAGCGCCCGTTTTTATGTCTGGAGCATTAGCCAGTATGACAACGAGGCTTCAATCATTACACCCTCCGAAGAGATACGAAATCCTTTGATGGTAGGTTTTGCCCAAGGAAATGCAGGTAATCTGCCGGTTTCAGCAACAGGAATCAGCTTATCACAAAAAGGAATCAATGTCAGCTATTTTGGCGAAAATAATGACGGTGAAGGTGACCTGCTTCGATTGTGGGAGCAAAACGGGAAGAGCGTAAACTGTACTGTTACATTGCCGTCCCAAGGTTCTTATCAATGGGCTCAGCCTTGCAATTTGAGAGGCGAGAAAACCGGTATGCCCCTACACATAAAAGAAAATAAATTTGAGATTAGATTAAAAGGATACCAACCTGCATCTTATATTTTGCTCAGGAATATGTAAATCATTGTAGATAAATCATTTCATCCACGCTATCAACGTATCAATCGCCTTCTGTTTCAGAGCTTCCGGCATGTTGGAGATCCGGCTTTTGTGGCTGCCACCGGGTTGAAAAATCCGTACGACTCCGGGATTTTTTCCTCCTGTAGCGGCTGAGGCCGACCATGGATCGATACCACCATAAATCAATAAAACCTTGGTGGCTTTGTTCTTCAGATAGCGGTCGGTCTCCTTACTCATCTCAGGGTCGTATGGGAATATCTGATTTTTATCCAGAAACAACCGTTCGATATAACCGCTCATATCTTTGGTCTCAATCAATTTTCTAAAAGGTTTTGTATCATATCCATAATAACCCAGTTGCCGGTGCGCTTGGACGAAAAACGGAGCCGTTGCCTTTCCGCTCTCAATGTCGAAATAGCTGCAAGAGCTTATCTTCTGAAAAAAATCGAAAATCACCTTGTCTGTTGCTGTCGTAGCAGGTATCTCTTTGACAGAGTGTCCCCATTGCCAAAAAGAGAAAGAAAATTCCATCACGGAATAATCGAATATCTCTCTTTCGGGGGCCCTGAAATGAAATTTCTTCTCTTTGCAGAGTTGCTCAAACATAGGCATCAGCCTCTCTTTTCGCCGAAGTACCTCCGTCTGGAATGCTATGACCATTTTTCTTTCATTCTTCGTTGCTACCACTTTTTCAATGAAGTGAGGATGTCGCTCCTCCTCTACCGAGAAATTGAGCGGGGCCACAAATGGGACAGAAACTTCCACATCGTCAGGATAAAGCATGCGGTGGTAGAGGGCGGTCTCACCTCCTTTGCTGATTCCTGTATTTACCCACTTCTGACTGTAGATTTTTTTAAATAATTCTACCACATGGTGCTGGTCAGCGGCGGCATTTTCGACTGTCAGGTCAATCCAATGGATAGAATCAGGAACTGACTTTCCAAAAAAACGGTGCTCTACAAATATTTGGTTGGCCTTCAGGATGGGACATAATTCATCGAGGTACCTTTTCCCGAATGCGTAGGCCCCTCCGTAACCCTCGGTCACAAAAACAACCGGGTTTTCATAAGCAAGGTGTGAAACAAAAACCCTTTGCGGGAAAAATCCCTTTTCAGGATGCATGTGATCGACCAATTGTTTGACATTGACCACATAAGCCTCGCTAAAAAACGGATTTTGTTCCATCTTTTCTACCGAGATAATATCGGGCAATGCCTTGATACGATCTTGAAGCGACTGCGCAACAAGGGATACAAATGAAATAAATAGGAATAATAATACCAGGGCTGAACGCCTAAAAGCTGATTTGAATTTTGGTTGTAACATATAATTGATTAATAGATTTAAATTGCCCCTACCACAAATTACACAAATTGCACAAATTCTGTATATTAATGACTATAGTCTTTCTTACAGCGAAATAACTCCCCCAATCTCTCCTGCCTTCCTATATATCTCCAGCACCTCATCCGGGTTTTTCATCTCCTGTTTGCACGAAATGGCAATAAACCGGATGTCTTTGGAGGTACGATAGGTGATTTGATCCTCGCGCAGAAACAGTTTTTTAACCAGCTCCAATTTCTCCTTGTCATTGGGTACAATAAATTTAAAAAAATAGATCCCCGGCCACTGCTGCTGAGCCCAGAGCATGCTTCTTGCGTTCTCTAATTCCTTATTCATATTTTCATAATTTGAAATTGAGCATTGGGAATATGGGAAAATGTGAGGGTGAGAGGGTGAGAAAATGAGAAGGTGAGAAAATGGGAAGATTAGAATTATGTTTAAAGTTAACCAAGATTAAGGCTGTATCTGGTTCAATTATCTTTCGCATATCTCAAATCTAAAATTCTCAGTGCTCATTTTCCCACATTCTTATCTTCTCACCCTCTCATTTTCTCCTTTCCCCAATTTCTCCGCTACCATATCATCTCCACAAACCCCTTCAACCTTCGCCTCACACCATCCCGTCCCTGGGCGTCCACCACATAGAAATAGACCCCGGCAGGCAAAAGATTGCCATTGACACGGCCATCCCAGGCTGCAATCTCCGTCTCGGATGGAATGTAGTTGTTGGAAGAAAAATGGTGTACCACTTTTCCCCAGCGGTTCAATACGGTGAGGTCGAGCGATTCGAGTGACCTGGTTTTGATGATCATTTTGTCGTTGACACCATCTCCGTTAGGGGTAAATACAGGCGAAACTTTCACCAGCGATGTGTCTACGATGATGTAATCTGGCAGATAAAAGGTGTCGCGGCAGGTCAGGGCCTGCAAAGTTTTGGATGCAACCAGTTTGACCTTGTATTTCCCCGAAAGTTCATAAGTATAAAGCGGATTGTCATCGTACAATACCGCCTGAAACGAGTCGATGACGGCAGTACCGCCACCCATCGATGCGAGCATGTTTTTGTCTTTAAAAAGATACCACTCGAACTTGCCGGCATCGCTGTTTTGGCTCAGATTTTTAAAATCTATATTGGCAGGCGCCTGTGGAAATGAATATTGCGGATCGTTTTGCTGGGGCGTACTCCAGGAGAATTTGGCCACAGGAATCGGCGAGGAATAGCTTACCTCCGCGCTTTTCATGCAACCTGCATGATCAGTTACCTCCACACGGTAAACAGTATTTTGAGAGGGGGGATGCAGTATGTTGGGATTTTGGATGGAAGAGAGATATTGGGTTCCTACATACCACCGGTATTTGTAATCCGAACTGATGACAACTGCCTTTCCTGATGTAAGATCGTAGTATTGATAGGTGGAACCGCTTACCGAAGAGACTAGTTTCAAATTGGTGCAGGTAGATTCAACGATGGTCGCAACCGGTTTGCTCCAGCCGTTCAATACCCAGGCACGATATTGATAATTCTGACCATTTTCGGTGAAGGAAACCCGGTAACAACCATTGGCCAGATTACTGATGGTAGAAGTTGGGCCAGTTTCGTTCGACAAATTCACGAATTTGATTACTGCCGGATCAAACTTTTCCCATAAAAATGTGACTGAAGTCCCGGCCGATTTTGCGGTAAGAGAACCTACAGCAGCACCCTCCTGGGTACAAAAGAAATAGATTGGATCATTGACAGGAAATGTTGGATAAGTAGT